>CALCGR010000146.1 GCA_937901025.1 uncultured Bacteroidales bacterium | reverse complement strand
TGCCCATACGATGTCATTACATACTTGCTCGTCAAAATACAAGCAGATTACACGGTTAGCGCTTACATCATAACCGGCACCAGCCAAATCCGTTACGGTAGGAACCGTAGCAGGAGCAGCGAACATGCTAACGCTCATCAGCGCAGCAGCAACAAAAGAAAAAATCTTTTTCATAATGTTTTAGAATTTAATTGTTAATAAAATTGTTAATTGATTATTGTTAATTACAAACTATTAGACAACGAATCAAAGGATATGTTGTTTAATAATTTTTATGTTGTTTCAAATTCGGATTAGCTGTTACATCATTGGTATAAAGCGGGAACACATTGTAGTGAGCGCCCATAACAGCGGGTTGATCGGAAGATGTTTTTTCTCCACGACCTTCCCAGTTGTAATCAGCCGAACTGCCTGCGAACTTACCAAAACGAACAAGATCGGTACGACGACGACCTTCGCAATAGAACTCACGCTGCCACTCTTGCAAGAGCGTCATATCATCCAACGCAGTCAAAGCATCGGCATGTGCACGAGCACGGACGCTCTCGTTGATGACTTTCAAAGCATCGTCCGTTTTACCTTGACGATAGATAGCCTCAGCATAGGTCAAATAAGCTTCCGCTACACGAATCAAAGGAATATCGGTATCGGGGAAAGACTTATCGCTGGCATACAAACTATCGGAACGGATACCCGTCCATTTCATGATACCCCAGCAGTCACCCATCTCGGAACTCATAGTACCATTGAGTTTGCAAGCATTAGCACCATCGTTGTATATCGAGCAAAGGATAGCGCGATCATCCTTGAGCAATGCAGGCATCTGAGCTGCCGTTGCTTGAACAGTCGTTTTGGACGTAAAGGCCTTAACCAATTCCGGACTGGAACGGAAGCATCCCCAATAATCGTCTGTACCACAAGGCTCGTTCGCCAAATCTTTGTATCGGAAAGCGCAAACGGTAAAACGGCTACCGCTCCATGCACGAGTGGCAACACCATCCTGATAAACCAACAGGATAGCCTCGTTCTGAGCACCATTAACATCATTGTCGCCCATAAAGAGGAGTTGGTAAGGAGAGTTCCCTTTGATACCCGGAGTGGTACAAAGTTTATACTGCGAGTTGATTACTTTCTGAGCATACTCGGCCGCTTCTGCCCAATAATCCTTACCGGTAGAAGCATCGTCGGGATTTGTGCGGGTATAGATATTACCATTCAGATAGGTACGGGCGAGTAACATCTGAGCTGCCACTTTATCTACACGCCATGTAGAGAGACGCTGATCAGGCAAAAGCGTTTCCAACTCTTTGAGTTCCGTAATCAACCAATCAAAGATGTATGAACGTTTCTGCGGCATAGGAGAAGTAGCGGACACTTCCAGCGTAAACGGAACGCAACCATTCAAGTCATCATCATTGGTGCCGAACATATCGAGCAGATACCAATAGTTGAGAGCACGCAAGAAACGAACCTCAGCGCGTTGTTGCTGCGTCTTCTCATCCTCGCCGGTAGCCAAATCCAAGAAGTGGTTACAGAGGGTGATATCAAAGAACAAACGATAATAAAGACCTCCTACCAGGAAATTATCTGCGCCCCATTTCATAATACGCAAGTCGGCTACGCCCGGGTCACCCCAAACCCACCAACCGCCATCAGACGGGAACTCATTGCACTCCCACATGATACGATAGAAAGAGGAAGCACCCTCATCAAAATCATCGATATCACCACTGCCATCAGGACCCTTTTGACCGGTGAGCCCCAATGTAGCATAACATTTGGAAAAGACGGCATCTTGCTCAAAGGTTTGCAGGGTATTCTTATCAAACGGCTCAACATTAAGATTTTGTACACAAGCCGTCATTGCCAAAGCAATTACCACCAAAGATACTAAATATTTATATGTTTTCATAATCGTAATAATTAAGAGTTATACTATCCATTTAGAACGTGATATTCGTACCAACGAGCACCGCCATGGAACGCGGATACATATTGTTGTCAATACCTCCGAATACTTCAGGATCCAAGCCCTTGTATTTAGAGATAACGAACGGGTTGGAAACCGTAGCATATAAACGAGCTTTCACTTTCGGGTTCTTCTCAAACGAGTAACCCAAGGTGATATTGTCGCAACGCAAGAATGAAGCGTTCTCTACGAAATAATCCGATTTGAACCAGTCATTGTAGGTTCCACCATATTGGTCTTTCAATCCATCAGACTTCATACCATCTACCCAATAGGTATCGAAAGCGGAACGAAGCAAGCCATGATAACCGGCGTTGCAAATCTTTCCGGACTCAACCCATTGCAGGTTGGAAGCCAATACATCGTTGTAAACATAGTTGCCGATATTGGAACGCAAAGTGATACCCAAATCGAAATGATAGAATTGGAACTTCGTTTGGAAACCAAGCATGAAGGGAGCCGCACCGCTATGATAGCAATAACGGTCCTCGACAGTGATTTGTCCATCCTCGTTACGATCCACCAGATAATATTGTGTCTTACCGTTTTCATCTACCTTTTTCTGCGTCTCAAAGACATAGAAGCTGGCAGCCGTTTCGCCTACTTTATGAACTTGAATCGTATTACCCGATCCGGAGGAGATACCACCGGTCTCAATAAAGTAATTCTTGTCGCTATCACCGGTAGTGTTCGTCAACGAAGTGATCTTATTGTCGTTCCAAGTAAAGTTAAATCCGAGATCCCATTTGAAGTTCTTGCGATCTACAGCAACTGCATTGAACGAGAACTCGACACCCATATTCCGGAGCGATCCGACATTACTGATGACGCGGTTCTTAAAGTTGGTTCCTGCCGGAACAGATACCGATTGAATCAAGTCACGCGTGTCACGATAATAGAAATCGATAGCACTGGTGATACGTTGGTTAAGGAAGCCCAAGTCGATACCGGCATTGTAGGTCGTGGTCTTTTCCCAAGTCAGATTCGGGTTGTAAGCACCCGGACGATACGTGTTATAAACCACATTTCCATTCTTATCTTTTAAGACATTACCATTGGCATCATGAGCGACATAAGGCTCCGTACCGATAGGATAGTAAGCACCCTCTTGGCTAATCGTATATTTAGGCAAGAAAGCATAATCCTCACCAATATCCTGCTGACCGGTAATACCCCAACCTAAACGAAGTTTGAGGTCACTTACCTCATTAACATCCTTCATGAACGTTTCTTTGATCTTCCAACCAAGAGCCACGGAGGGGAACACACCCCACTTCTTTCCTTTAGCAAAACGAGAGGAACCATCACCACGAACGGTTGCCGTGATCATCAATTGATTCCAACCGATATAATTCATACGGCCGAAGAAAGATACCAAGTAGTTCTCCGTTCCCCAAGAATTGTCCGAACGGTTATATTGCGTTCCGCGTAAAGCCTCTTCATTGTTGGTTTGAGGATACGTGCCATAATAACTGCTCTCCCCCCATCTCTTGAAGTGCTGCCACTCATAACCCGCCATGATATCGAAATGCTGCTTGGCAGCCTCCCAGTCATGACCATACTGAGCGTATGCGTTGAACTGCAAGTTATATTTCTTTTCCCAAGTATAACCGGTCTCACCATAATAGTGGTGCTCAGCAGACATCACGTCAAACACTGTATTTTGCTTACCATACGAGTAGTCAGCACCAAAGTTAGCATGCAAGTGCAAGTCCTCAAGGCCATGAATCTTATAGTCAGCCTCTAAGTTACCGACAAAGCACCCTGATTTTGCGCGGTCATCTTTCTGATTAAGAGAAGCCACCGGGTTCTTGGTGGATTGCGAACTGGGAGCCACCGTCCACACGGGGTCGTTGTAGTTACCCTCTGTCGGAACTTGATAGTAGCCGCCAAAGAACCTATCTGCCACCTCTTGTGAAGGACGAGTAGAACCATCTATACAAGTACCGGCTCCCATTACAGGCATTGTGGGGTCCATCGAGATGGCTGCTCCTACTACGCCGGCAGCATATTGGTTGGCTGTGTACATCCCTTTCGCATTCAAATTGAACACCAAGTGTTTATCTAGGAAGGACGGACTTAAATTCAGCGATGCCGTAACACGCTGCATCTGCGAAGTCTTAATAATACCATTGTTCAGAGTATAACCGACAGATGCGCGATAAGGCATATCGCAGTTCTTATCCTTAAAGCCGCCCATTATAGAAACATTGTGGTCCGTAGATACCGCAGGACGATAAATCTGATCTTGCCAATCGGTATTAGCCGTACCCAGATAGCAAGTCTTAGAGGCATCGTGTCCTAAGGCCGTAGCATATTGGCGGACTTGATCACCGGTCAATGTCTCCAATCTATTGGTCAAGGTATTGACCGACACACTACCATCATATTGTACTTTCAACTTCTGACCGGACGAACCTTTCTTGGTGGTGATGATGATGACACCGTTACTTGCACGGCTACCATAGATAGCGGTTGCCGAAGCGTCTTTCAAAACCGTGAAAGTCTCGATATCGCTTGGGTTAACCATTGCCAACGCATTAGGAGCACCCTTAATACCATTGTTATCCATGGCCAGACCATCAATAACGATCAACGGGTCGTTGGAGGCATTCAAAGACGATCCGCCACGGATACGGATAGTAGCTGCACCACCGGGAGTACCACCATTATTCGTAACCTGTACACCGGCAATCTTACCGGACAACAAGTCTTGAGCACTTTGAGTAAGACCTTTGTTCATTTCATCAGGCTTGATAGCCGTAACGGAACCGGTGGCATCGTTTTTCTTCACCGTACCATAACCTACGACTACGACTTCGTCCAATTGTTCGGAGTCTTCACTCAACTTAACAACCAAGGATGCTTGCGCCGCCATCTCTACGGATTTATAACCCATGTAAGAGATTTGAAGAACGGCATCCGAAGGAACATTCATGGTAAAGTTACCATCAAAGTCCGTAATAGTTCCTACATTAGAACCCTTAACAACGATATTGGCGCCAATAATAGGATCGCCATTAGCTGCATCTAACACCGTACCGGAGACAGAGACTTGGGCAAAGGCGCACAAACTCAGGCTCAAGGTCAAAAGCAAAGATGCGACACGTAAATAAAAGTTTTTCATTGCTATAGTATGTTATAAATTACACATTAATCTTCCGTATATTTCATCTTATCCTCACCCAACGTCATTGTTTTATCCTTCGCCGAGAAGGCACTAATCAATAACTCTTGGAAGCCGCCCACTTTCTGATCATCCTTCTTTTCGCCATCTTTCTCTGTGTGCGTCTTAATGGTACCCTTACCTAAGATAGTAAACTTCTTACCATTGGTTAGACCGCTAAATGTCCACTTACCATCCTCAATGACAACACTCGAAATCTCATACTTAGACACTTCCGGATGTTTATAATAGTTGGTATCATATACCGCTGTCCATGTAGAATAGGTCAACGTATGCGGAACCGAACCTATCTGAGAACCAAATTGAACCGATACAAAATGCTCCGTTGCATTACCGACCATCGTATAAGACTCAATGACACGCGACTTCTCCGTTCCCTTAGCTGCAATTGCATTATAGAAACCGGGTTTCTTACTGTTCTCTTTGTAATAAACGGTATCACGAACCGTTTTACCAAACTCCTTGTTGTACCAATGAATAGAATCACGCATCAATTCAACATAATTAATCAACGAATTGACGGAGTCTATACTAATATCCTTACTTACAACCTCTTGGAACTCCAAGTAGAGTTGGGTTACCTTGGTGGTATCCTGATAAATCGTAGAATCACGATATACCCACTCGTTCGACAACAGAGCGAACTCTGTATAAGTCTTCGAGAATGTGGCGTAAATATCCAACAGCGAAGATGGATATACACGTCCCTGCTCATCGTACAAGGACTTGCTTCCCCACCTCATTGGATACGTTTGCTCACCTTGAGTAATATCCAAAAGGAAAGATGTCCCTTCTTTTGAATAGCCTTTGCTCTTCCACGCAAAATTGGCCTCGATGGACTCATACACTCTTTCATTTCCACTTGAAATCTCATAGAAATTACCGGTGTAACCTTCTTTGTCAAGTACATACTGTGTCATGGTTGATTGCATCTTTGCCGAGTCAACCGACCACCCGACATACATTCCGCGCATATTGCCGTCACCCATCTTTTCCAGCGTGCCGATAAAATCACTCTCTTTCTTGCACGATGTAAAAATCAAAGCCAACGCTAGCGCGCCAAATAGTAACTTTGTTTTCATGTTGTAAAATTATTGTTAATTAATATTGTTAGTTTTTTTCCTTAATCGCGATGACGCTGATGGCTCCTAATACGAGAAGCACACCGGCAACGACAAGCATGTACGCCTGCACGCCTGCGCATATATATTTAAGGAGTACCCCTCCCAGGAGGGCTGCTACAATCTGCGGTAAGCAAATCGTGCAGTTAAACAAGCCTAAGTAATACCCCATGTTTCCACCCTTGAGCGAGTTCGTCAGGATTGTGAACGGCAAAGCCAACATCGCTGCCCAAGCTGCACCTACCAAGGCATAGCTAACAAAGAGCACATATTGATTGTGCACCATACAGATGGAGGCAAAACCAATCGCACCCACGATGAGCGAGATGGCATAAGCACCTTTATTCCCAAACCATTTCTCCAACATCGGCAGGAAAGCAGCCCAAACGAGCGAACCAACGGCTTGGATACAGAACACAACGCCCACCCAGTTACCCGCATCTTGGAAAGCGGCAGCGGCAGGATTAACGCCATCCCAACCAAAGCACAGGGTAGCAATCGCACCATTGGAATAAGTCCACATATACATAAACGCTGCCCAGCAGAAGAACTGAACGAGACCGATCGTCCAGAACGTACTCGGCGCATGAACCAATAAGCTAATAAAACTCGGGTCCTCACTTTTCCCGGAATCTCCGGAATTTCCAGACTTTCCGGTTATTCCATGGAAAGCAGCATACTCTTCCGGATTAAGCTCCTTCACGGTAGCAAATGTATAGAGCGAGCACAGAATCAGGATGGCGGCACCGATATAGAAACTCCACTTCACGCTATCCGGGATAACACCCTCCGGAGCGGTATTCGCAATACCAATCCACGTGAACAGAATCGGGAACACATAACCGCAAACCGAACCGGCATTGCAAAGGAAAGACTGAATCGAATAAGCCAGACCTTTCTGCTCCTCGTTCACCATATCACCTACCATCATCTTAAACGGCTGCATCGCGATATTGATGCTCGTATCAAGGAACATCAAGCTGAACAGGCCGAACCACATGGCGGCATTGAGGCCCAAGAAAGCACTCTGCGCAAACGTGAAGTTACCGGCATTGGGCAACAGCACCATTACCGCAACGGCAATCAGCGCGCCTACCAACAGATAGGGTTTACGGCGACCCAGCTTACACCAAGTCTTGTCACTATACTTGCCAATCAGCGGCTGAACAATCATTCCCATCAACGGAGGAAGGATCCAGAAGAAAGACAACTGGTGAGGGTCAGCACCCAAGGTAGCAAAAATACGGGAGATATTGGCACTTTGTAATGCGTAGGCAATCTGAACGCCAAAGAAACCAAAAGAGAGGTTAAAGAGTTGTCCAAAAGACAAGTTTCGCTTTTCCATACGTATGTCATTAAGCTTAAGCGACTGCAAAGTTACGAAAATATTTTCATTCGTGCAAGAAAAAATGCATTTTTTATATTAAAAAATTTTATTTTGCTCGTAAAAGGCCTAAAAAAAAGACGGTGCACACATATGCACCGCCTCTTTTTCGAACTATTTTAGGTCGGATTATTTAACCCTAATACCCTCAGCGTTGAAGATATGACCATTGGTCATGATGTAAACGTGACCCTCGAAGAGAACCTTCTTAACAGTATCCTTCATGTTAGCAAAGAGTTGCATCAGGTCAGTAACATCAGCCACATGGACGTTAGCTACCAGAGGAGTAGCGTCATTGTAGTTACCATTCTCAGCAACCGAAGCCGTCAAAGTAGCCTCGCCAACAGCAATGGCAATCACATTGTTATCATCCAGTTCGATAGCTTCGTCGCCACCAATCTCCAGATTAACCTCCAAACCACTCGTAGCATATACGTTTACGGCAACGGTGTCGTCAACAAACAGAGTGATATCCTTCGGTAAGTTCCAAACGATCTCTTGATTAGCCTTGTTGATGGTCAAGTTCAAGATGAGCAGACTATCGCAACCGGTAACCTCACTCGACAGAACGATTGTATCCTTATACGTATTTACATCCTTGGTAGCATAGTTAATACCATTCCAGATGAAGGCGTCACCATAAGTCATCTCGCGAGTCTCGGTGGTCTTTTGGATCGGATTAACGTGCAAGGTTACGTGAACAGTACTATCGCAACCGGCAACTGTAGAACCATAGTAGGTGTAGTCATCTGCATCTTCAAACGATACGGCCGGAATGATTACGTCATTCCAAATGAACTCCTCACCTTCGCAAAGAACGATATTATCATCCGTTACATCATATACAGGGTTAACTACCAACGTTACATGAACGGTACTAT
>CALCGR010000145.1 GCA_937901025.1 uncultured Bacteroidales bacterium | reverse complement strand
GCCTCTATGGTAGGCATCGTTTCAGTATCGACCGGTAAAGAGACGCGGTAACTCGTTTTGGTAGGCGTAAAGCCGGGAACGGGTTGCCCGTTGACCAAAATATTTTTTAACGTATTATCCTTCAGTTCCTCTACGCTGAAGCGAACCGTATAGGTAGCCGTGTTTCGTCCATTGGCTGCCGTCACTAAGATAGTAGCCGTACCCGTCT
Organism: uncultured Bacteroidales bacterium; assembly: GCA_937901025.1. Taxonomy (GTDB): domain Bacteria; phylum Bacteroidota; class Bacteroidia; order Bacteroidales; family Paludibacteraceae; genus Colicola. Next base: position 12,132 of record CALCGR010000145.1, on the reverse strand, counting down.
GCGAAGCTGCCTGCATAATCTGAACGACTTGCTCTTCTTCGTGCTTGGTACAAGTGACGACAGGCATTTCCACCGAACCGAAAGGCAAAGCATAATCGTAGGTCAGTACCTTGGGATTGAACTTCTCTATCGGTTGGCCGTTCACGGCTATACCATCCAGTTGCGTATTGGCAGAGGCTTCGCGAACAAAGCGAATCGAATATGTTTTGCTTTGCTTGCCGTCCTCTGATTTGACCACGATACGAGTAACATCACCGATGGCACCCTTTTCAATAGAAATCTCGCTCCCGGATAGCACACGACCCGGGAAGTCTGCCTTGCCGCCCGTAGGACTGGTCAGCGAGCCGATACCGCGTTTGGCTTCGATCTTAGGGATAGAAGTAGCATCGCGACCTAACTCATAGACTTGGACTTCGTCTGTATTCGGATTAAACTCTTCCCATATACGGTCATCAATAACCAACTGCTGAATGGAGGCCGAATAGATCAGTTCCATGTCATCAATATAGAGCGAGTTGCCGGCATATAATCCGTTGTTGGCACGGAAATTAGGATAGTTAGATGCCGACAGAATCACATTGACTTTCTCCGGCACCTCGTTATTCATGTAATAAATAGGAATACGGATGTTTGTCCAATTAGGATATTCTTTGCGTTCCCATATCCAGCCTTCGCAAATCTGCGTAGCCCTCGTTTTTGTTTGGCACTCGTTACCATCCAAGGCGATACGGATATCGCTCTCCTCGTCCGTTCGGTCAATCTTCGTACAACCATTTGCTTTATTCTTATACGAACTTCCCTGAGCTGTCCCCTTCCATGCATAATAGAGGATATTATAGTTCTCGTCTCTCCAGTGGCCACCCGTACGGCGTATCCACAACGACAAGGTGTCCGGGCGGCTGTTCCAAGCAAGACCACCGTAGGTACCCGCCGTAGCTGAATTCACATTCAGACCCTCCAAGTAAGCCCAAGGCTGACCCAACGCGATATAACCCGGCGAAGTCTCACCGATACCTGCCACTTCAAGGTCTTGGTCCTGCACCATCATCGAGTAGTCCCCACTCTGCCCCGAACGACCGGCCTCACGGTGGGCAAAGTTAAACTTCACCTCTGCACCTAAAACGGTCTGAATCACATTCGAGTAGTTCCAACCCGCAGGCTGAATCTCATCCTTGAATTTCGGACCCGACCAATCATTGCAGTTACTGTTAGGCAATTGCTGCCCTTGAGCGAACAATCCACCTAAAAAAAACGTAAGAAAAACGAAAGAATAGTAAATTTTTTTCATATTTTTTGATATATTTTTCTATTTTAATCTAAAAAACGATGCAAAATTACGCTTTTTCGCGCACATGCGCAATACCTTTTCTTTTGAAAAAAGTATCAATTATTAAGGTTGCTTAAAATTTGTTATTTTTTTATTAAAAGATGCACCTTTGGCACAGTTCTTGTAGAGTAGTTTTTTGTTGTGGTATGGACATATTATTTTAAATAAAATATATACACTATGCAAACATCCGTAGATATCCGCGAACTCCAAGAGCGCATTGAGCGCGAGAGTTCCTTTGTAGATGCCCTTACGTTAGGGATGAATCAAGTTATTGTAGGTCAGAAGCACCTCATTGAGTCCTTACTCATCGGAATGCTGAGTGATGGGCACATCCTATTGGAAGGTGTGCCGGGATTGGCTAAGACATTAGCAATTAAGACCTTAGCCGACCTTATTAAGGCGAACTTTAGTCGCATACAGTTTACGCCGGACCTGCTACCCGCCGATGTGATTGGTACGCAGATCTACAGTCAGAAGAAGGAGGAGTTCGCTATTAAGCAGGGTCCTATCTTTGCCAACTTCGTTTTGGCGGATGAGATCAACCGTGCCCCGGCAAAAGTGCAGTCGGCCTTATTGGAGGCGATGCAGGAGCGTCAAGTCACGATTGGCGACAAGACGTTTAAGTTAGACGATCCGTTCCTGGTGTTGGCGACGCAGAACCCGATTGAGCAAGAGGGTACGTATCCGTTACCCGAAGCGCAGACCGACCGTTTTATGCTGAAGGCGGTGATTGGTTATCCGAGCAAGGAGGAGGAGCAGGCCATCATCAGTCAGAACATTACAGGAGATAAGAAACAGGTATTGCCTATCCTCTCCACGGAGGATATTAAGAAGGCGCGCGAGGTGGTGAAGCAAGTTTATATCGATGAAAAAATACAGAAGTACATTGTTGATATCGTCTTTGCGACCCGTAATCCCGAGAACTACGGTTTGGAGAAACTCAAACCGATGATTGCCTTTGGCGGTAGTCCTCGTGCGAGCATTAACTTAGCCCTCGCGGCACGCGCTTATGCGTTCATTCATCGCCGCGGTTATGTAGTGCCGGAAGATGTGCGCGCTATCTGCTATGATGTCCTGCGTCACCGTATCGGACTCACGTACGAAGCCGAGGCGAATAACCTCACCACCGAAGATGTGATTACGGACATCCTCAATGCCGTTCAAGTGCCTTAAGCAATGACCCAAGAAGAATTAATAAAACGCGTTCGAAAGATCGAGATTAAGACCCGATCCCTATCCAAGAACATCTTTGCCGGCGAGTACCGGTCCCAATATAAGGGACGCGGGATGTCGTTTGCTGAAGTGCGCGAATACCAGCCGGGCGACGATGTGCGCTCTATTGACTGGAACGTGACGGCGCGACTGAACAAACCGTATATTAAGATTTACGAGGAGGAGCGCGAACTGACCGTGATGTTGTTAGTGGATGTAAGCGGCAGTAGGAACTTCGGTACACTCTCGCAGTCAAAAAAAGACATGATGGCCGAGGTAGCGGCCACGCTGGCTTTCTCCACGATTGAGAACAACGATAAGGTCGGCGTCATCTTCTTTAGCGATAAGATAGAGCAGTTTATCCCGCCCAAGAAAGGGAAGACCCATGTGCTGCGCATCATCAGTGAGTTACTGAACTTCGAGCCCACATCCTCAGGTACGGATATCAACGGGGCGTTGGAATATATGACCCATGCGATGAAGCGGCATTGTACCGTCTTCCTTATCTCCGACTGTCTGGATGACCGGTTCACGGCGATTCCGAAGCGTAGGGAAGCGATTCCGCTGCTCATTGCCGCGCATCGGCATGCTATCTCGCTCATACAGATTTACGACCAACGCGACGCAGCGTTACCGAAGGTGGGGCTTATCAAGGTTAAGGATGCGGAGACGCAGGAGGATGTGTGGTTAGACACCGCTGTGGATAGTGTAAGGCAAGCCTATGCACAATCGTGGCGGAACCAACAGCAACGGCTCGAAAACCTGCTCACGCGAACGGGAACGAATCACATTGCTATTCGCACCAACGAAGATTTTGTAAAGAAACTCATGATCTTATTTAAACAATGAATACGCTATTAGCTATTATCGCTACCGCCGTTATCGACTCGGCTACGATTATAATCGGTGACCAGACGGACTTGCACCTGCAAGTGACCGCTACCCCTGAGCAAGAGGTAGAGTGGCCCCTTTACGAGGAGGAACTCATCCCCGGTATCGAGATTGTGGACCGCACCATCGTCGATACGCTCCCGCTCAAAGACGGACGCGTACAGTACGACCAATACCTCACCCTGACGAGTTTTAAGGACACGTTATTTTATATTGAGCCGATTAGGTTCCCGTCAGGGAAGGATACGTTCTTGACGGATGGGATGAGTCTGAATGTGATTATTCCTTTTGAAGTCGATTCAGCGATGGTGTTGACGGATATCAAGAACATCGAGAAAGCCCCCATCTGGTGGTGGGGCATCTTCCGTTGGATTCTTCTGGGAATGGCTATCGCCGGTTTGGGTGTAGGTGCCTACTTTGCTTGGCGCAAATGGTACCATCCTCAATCCTCCATCCTCCATCCTCAGTCCTCCATTCCGGCTCGTCCTTGCGAGGAAGTAGCCTTGGAAAAGTTGGACGCAATCAAGGCAGAGAAGGTATGGCAGACAGGAGAAGGGAAACGCTATCAGACCCAACTCACCGATGTGGTGCGCGAGTATATAGCAGGACGATTCGATGTAATGTCTACCGAAAAAACCTCCGACGAGACGCTCAAAGCGATGAAGAATCTGCTCACCGACCGCAAAGACTTATACGACAGCCTCAAACAGATGCTCACGTTAGCGGATTTAGTGAAGTTTGCCAAATGGTCCGCTACGCCGGATGAGAATGAGAAGTCCTTGAGTGCCGCTTATGACTTTGTTCATGAAACAACCCCTAAAGAGATAGAACAATGACATTTCATAATCCATATTACTTGCTGTTGCTTCTTCTGATCGTACCGATCGTATATTGGTATATAAGGAAGAGGAACGAGTATGATGCCGGTATCCGGCTTTCCTCTACGTCCGCCATCAAGGCGCAGCCTAAGTCGCTGAGAGTATGGCTGATCCATGTGCCGTTTATCTTACAATCGGTAGCGATTGTATGCCTTAGTTTTGCACTGGCCCGTCCGCAGTTGAGTAACCGTTGGCAGAGCCAATCCATGGAAGGAATCGATATAATGATGGCTCTTGATATCTCCGGAACAATGCTCGCTGAGGACCTGAAGCCGAATCGATTGGAAGCGGCTAAGGCCGTAGCCCAAGACTTCGTCATTGACCGGCCGGATGATAATATCGGTCTCGTCGTCTTTGCCGGAGAGAGTTTTACGCAATGTCCACTGACTACGGACCACGCGGTGCTGGTTAACTTATTTAAATCCGTCAAATTCGGGATGATTGAGGACGGAACGGCTATCGGATTAGGATTGGCCAATGCGGTCAATCGTATCAAAGACTCCCCCACAAAGTCGAAGGTGATTATCCTTTTGACGGATGGTAGTAATAACCGAGGGGACATCGACCCGGCCACCGCAGCGCAAATCGCTCAGACCTATGGTATCCGCGTGTACGCTATCGGGGTAGGGTCCTATGGTGAGGCCCGTTGTCCGGTGCAGACACCCTACGGGACGCAGTATGTCACGATTTCCAACGAGTTTGATGAGCAGACGTTACGCAATATTGCTTCCACGACAGGAGGCGAGTATTTCCGCGCCACGGATAACAATAGTCTCAAACGAATCTACGAGCAGATTGATCAGTTGGAGAAATCGAAGATCCGCGTTCGCGAGTTCTCTAAACGTACCGAGAACTTCGAACCCTTCCTGATTGCGGCTCTGATTTGCTTGCTGATAGACATCTTACTCAAACACTTTGTTTTACGAACGATAACGAATTAAGTCTTATGATTTTTGCTTATAAAAATATCTTGTGGCTCCTGCTATTGGTACCCTTACTGACGGCGGGATATATCTTACTCACGCAGCGCAAACGCCGTCAACTCGCTGCGTTCGGTGACCCCGAACTGGTAGCCACCTTGATGCCGGAACGCTCTACGACGCGTTCGATGATTAAGTTTGCCCTACTGATGATGAGTCTGGTGCTGCTTATTTTTGCCGCTGCCCGTCCGCAGTTCGGTGAGAAAGAGCAGACCATCAAACGACAAGGCATTGAAGTGATGGTGGCTTTGGACATCTCCAATTCGATGCTGGCCGAAGACGTGGCTCCTTCGCGATTGGATAGGGCCAAGCAGATGCTCTCTAAACTCATTGATAAGATGAGCGAGGACAAGATCGGACTCGTTGTCTTTGCCGGAGAGGCTTATACGCAGTTGCCCATCACGTGCGATTACGTATCCGCTAAGATGTTCCTTTCCACTATCTCCCCGAATCTGATTCAGACTCAAGGAACCGCCATTGGTTCTGCTATCCACACGGCGATGCGCTCGTTTGGTGCGGAGCAGTCCGAGGCGGGACGCGCTATTATCCTCATCACCGATGGTGAGAACCACGAGGACGATGCGGTAGAGGCGGCTAAACACGCCAAAGAGGCGGGTATCCACTTGTACGTCATCGGTATCGGTACGAGTCAAGGGGCTCCTATCCCTGTACCCGGTACAAATAACTATATCAAGGACCGTTCGGGACAAGTCGTAGTCTCGAAACTAAACGAGCCGATGGCCAAGGACATCGCGACTGCGGGGAATGGTGCTTATATCCATTGTGACAACACGAATACGGCGATGCGCGCCCTGCAACAAGAGATAGACCGGCTGGCTACCGCCGAGATTGAGACGACCGTCTATACGGATTATAACGAGCAATACCAGTCGTTTGCTCTGCTGGCGTTGCTCATCCTCGTTATCGACTGTTTCCTTTTCAACCGTCAACACAAACTCTTCGATTATGAAAAACTGTTTAAATAAATTTTTACTGTTCACCCTACTCCTCTACTCCTCTACCCCTCTACTCCTACACGCCCAGCAAGAGTCCTCTGCTGTTCGCCACGGCAACCACGACTACCGGCGAGAGAACTATGCGGAGGCGGAAGTGGATTATCGTAGAGGTATCAACCGCAACGAGAACTCGTATCAGGCGCATTATAACTTAGGTAATGCGCTCTTTAGGCAGGAGAAATATCCGGAGGCAGCGGAGCAATACGCTACTGCCGCCAAACAGTTGGACCCGAAGAAGGATAAGCAACGCCTTGCGCGCACGATGCATAATTTAGGCAACGCCTGCTTTGGTCAACAACAATACGACCAGGCGGTAGCCGCTTATGAGCAGTCGCTGAGGTTGAACCCGAAGGATAATGATACACGCTATAACCTGGCGAAGGCGCTGACGATGCTACAACAACAGCAACAACAGCAAAACCAGCAACAGAACCAACAGCAGAAACAAGACAAACAACAACAGCAGCAACAGCAGCAAGAGCAGCAGCAACAAGAGCAGCAGCAACAAGACCAAATGGATAAAGAAACTGCTGACCAGATCTTGCAAGCCTTAGAGCAAGATGAGAAAGAGACGCAAGAGAAGATGCAGCGTCAGCAAGGTAAACACCGTATTGTAGAAAAAGCCTGGTAATATGAAACATAAATTTTTAATAGGGCTTTTATTAACCCTACTCCTCTACTCCCCTACTCCTCTACTCCTAGCAGCAGAGGACATCACTTTTCAAGCCTCAGCCCCCTCGCAGGTGATACTCAATAAGCCTTTTCAGTTGACCTTCACCGTCAATCATAAGGCCTCGAATATCCAGCCTGCAGCTTGGGATCATTTTGAGGTATTGGCAGGACCATATACGTCGCAATCCCAATCGACCTCGTTTGTAAACGGGCGTATGTCGTCCTCCTATGCGCTGACCTATACGTATACGTTGCTCCCGACAGAGGAGGGAACGTTTAACATCAACCCGGCGACGATTACCGTTAATGGGGATACCTATCGTTCGAACGGACTGAAGATTACCGTCTTGCCTGCCGATGAACCGAGAGACCCCTCTAACTCCCCTCAAAGGGGAGAACAACAGACTTCCTCCCCTTCAAGGGGAGGTCAGGAAGGGTCTAACATCTTCATTCGCACGATTGTGAATAAGACCAATGTATGCGAGCAAGAGGCTATTTATCTATGCTATAAGCTCTACTTTGCCGATGTGGATGTAGCGCAGTTTACCAACAACACGAAGATTCCGGAGTTCACAGGTTTTCTCAAGCAGGAACTGGAGAACGGGGAGATACAGACCGAACTAGAGCACTATAACGGTCGCAACTACCAATCGGCCGTGCTGTATAAGACGATTCTATATCCCCAACACAGCGGAGATATCAAGATTGACCCGGCCTCGTTTGAAGCGATATTGAGGGTGCAAAATAGGGCTCAGATACGCAGTATCTTTGATGATTTCTTCGGTTCCTATACGAACGTAGCGCAGATGCTTACGGCACCGGGTGTGACGATTCATGTACGTGCCTTACCCTCCGGCAAACCGGATGGTTTCTCCGGTGCGGTAGGGACTTTCAAACTCACCGCCAACCTATCGCCCGCCTCCGGGAAGGTCAAAGCCAACGAGGCGGTTACCATCAAGTTGGATATACAGGGTTCGGGAAACATGAAACTCATCAAGACCCCGGCTATCGATTGGCCCGAAGGGTTTGAGCCCTATGATCCTAAGGTAACGAATAACTTTAAGACCACCACGGCCGGCGTGAGCGGCACCAAATCGATTGAGTACCTGGCTATTCCGCGTGCGGCAGGACAATATCTGATTCCGTCCATTCATTTCGCCTATTACGATACACAAGCCAAGGCTTATAAGACCCTCTCCTCCCCCGAATACACCATCAACGTCCAACGCGACGGCAATAGTTCCGGCAGCGTCAGCGGTCTGTCAGCCGAAGGCGGTCTGCCGGCGCAGCGGTCTACCAGCGCAGCGGTCCTTAAAGAAGACATTCATCACCTAGGCAGCGATATCCGTTATATCCACACTGCCGAACCTCGTCGTACAGGCAAAGCCGGTCTTGCAGCCGCAGGCGGTCTTACAGCCCATAAGGCGGTCTTGTATGGTTACTTATTGCCGCTCCTTCTCGCCCTCATTACCTATCTGATCGCTCGTCATTACACCAAGGAGCATGCCAATGCGGCTCACGTAAGGTATAAGAAAGCCAATAAGGTAGCGCAGAAACGATTGCGTCAAGCCGAGCAATTACTCAAGGCGAATAACCTCAGTCATTTCTACGAAGAGTTGGAGCGCGCGTTATGGCAATACCTCAGTGATAGGTTACGTATCCAAACGGCAGACCTCAATAAGGAAAACATCACTTCGGTCTTACAGTCCAAGCACGTGAGCGCCGAACTCATTGCGGCTGTGAACGAGGTGATTACCACCACGCAGATAGCCCGTTATACCTCTTTCTCGGCGCAGCCGACGCAGGAGGCGCAACAACTCTACAATCAAACCATTGAACTGATTAATAACTTAGAAAATCAAACATTATGAAACTACTCCTTATTCTATTAACGCTTTTTACGCAAGCGGGCGAGCAATACCAACAATCGAACTATGCTGAGGCGGCTGCGCTCTATGAGCAATGCATTGCGGAATATCCCAGTGCCGAAGCCTATTATAACCTCGGCAATGCGTATTTCAAGCAGGGAGAACTCAGTCAGTCTATCATCGCTTATGAGCGCAGTCTAAGGCTCAATCCGCGCGATAAGGATTGTAAGCATAACTTAGCCTTTGCTAAGACGCAGATTATTGATAATGTGGAGGATAACACGTTTCTTCTCTCCGCGTGGGCTACGGTCATTCGCAACCAACTCACCACCCGTACGTGGTTTTTTATCTCCATCGGTCTTTGGTTGATTTGCCTCATTGCCCTCGTACTATTTGCCTCATTCCATCATTCAGTCAATTCCTCATTCCGTCAGGCGATGTTCCACATTGCGTGGATAGCCCTTTTGTTTGCCATCATCACGGGGCTCAATGCGTATTCGCTCCATCGGCGGGATAGTTTGCGTCAGGAGGCCGTCATCACGCAAGGTATCGTCAATGCCAAGGCTTCGCCCGACCGTTCCGGAACGGACCTATTTACGCTACACGAGGGAACGAAAGTCGTCATTCACGAGACCCTCGGCGACTGGTCGAATATACACGTAGGAAATAATGTAGGCTGGATACCTACTTCAAACCTCGAAAGGATATAAAAAAAGAGCGGCAGCACCGCTCTTTTTTTTTATTTTAACATATAGGACATTGTCAGTATTTCCATACTCTCGCCCAAACTCAAACTGACGACCCCCATCACGGCACCACCATCTGTGCATAGGAATGAGCGTTTCGGCAGTTGAGCATTCTTTTTAACATCCTCGGCATTGACTTCCCTGAAGGTGCAACCGCCGTATTCGTTTTTCGCCCATTGCTTCAGTTTTTTGTATAGCGGGTCTAACTCTTGCGGTTGGGCGTCACCGAACATCTGACCAAATAGTTTCGTTACCGCCGGAATCGATTTGATACCTTCGAACAGGCGAGCAAAGATATTCGTATTGGATTGTAAGAACATGATGGTACTCAGTACATTATCCTCAAATTGGAAGACACCAACCAACCAACGTTGGTCGGCATATTTGGGGTTAAATAGAATCACCATATCCGTACCGCCAATCTTAAATGTACCTTGTTTAGCGAGCAGGCCGTCGGCTTGCTGCGAGGTGGTGACCCCTAACGTGCACCCGAATACGGTGCGGTCAATCTTACTTTTTGCACTCACACTCATCGCGAAAGCGCATACTAAAGCAAATAAAATGATTTTCTTCATATAGGATAAATTATTGATTATACATTGATTACAGCGAGTTCCTTACATATTTGAATTATAATAGGCAGGATTGCCGGTAACCTCGTCGCCGAGGAAGGGAAGACGATCAAAAGGTGCTTGTTCGGAGGGTAGTTCAATCTCCGCTAACACGCGACCTTCGAGCCGACCATGGAACTCGTCCACTTCCCATTTCAAACCATCGCTGACAGGAATGATATAGCGTATTTTTTCTATCTTTCCCGGCAGTGCCAGAGCCATCAGTTCGTGCGCATCGTTCAGGTCAATCTCCCGCTCCCATTCAAAACGGGAAAAACCATTTTGTCCGGCAGCGGACTTGATGGTGATAAACCCGCAATCGTCTTGAATACGGATGCGAACCGTCTTCATCGGGTCCTTACAGAGGTATCCTTGCTCGATGTGGTGCTGCGCCGTGGATAGGATTTTGTAACTATCGTCCTTGACGAGGAACTTACGTTCGATTTCAATATTGTTATGGTTCATTGATGTTGGGGTTTGAGCAGATCGTTAACCGTTTTAACGGGGTTGAAAGTGGAGACAGGAACTTGTACAAAAATTGTGTTCCAACGCGACATTGCTCCGTTCCAAAGCCCTGGTAACTCCAAGGCTTTCAATTCCTTACCATCCTTCGACTTTGAAGAGATAAAGCCCGTATTCGGGTCCACAAAATCGGGCAGATGATAGGGTTTGCCGTTCTCGTCCTTGGTCGCGCAAACGAGGTCTACCGGATTGAAGTGCGTAGATTGTGCCATAAGGCTCTTATCGGCAATCTGAGACGACTCTAATATTTGATACGAAATCGAGCCGTCCTCTTCTTGTACCAAGAATGGTCCTCCGCCGGGTTCACCGGTATTCTTCACTACACCGCAGACGCGGATAGGACGACGAAGCCGCTGTTTCTCCTCCTCACTGACATTCGGGTCTTTGAGTAGTGCAAACACACGTGCTTGTTCTTCCACGAGTACGCCTGCCAGCACTTGTTTATAATGCACCATCTCCTTCTTGAGCCGGTCGGGAACGACATTGTCAATGTTCTTGATAAAGACTACATCGGCATCGATTTGGTTGAGGTTCTCGATGAGGGCTCCGTGACCACCCGGGCGGAAAAGCAATTCGCCCTTTGCCGTGCGGAACGGCGTGTTGTCCGGATTAGCGGCAATCGTGTCCGTAGACGGCGATTGTTCAGAGAAAGAGATATGGAAGGTTACCTTATACTTCTTCTCTAACTTTCCAAGCGCATCAGTTACGTGTTTGCGGAAGAGCGGCAGATGCTCGTGACTGACGGTGAAATGTAAGTTCACTTCGCCATTGGAAGCAGCATATAGGGCTCCTTCCACCATATGTTCCATTGCGGGCGTACGTGCGCCATCGCGATATTTATGGAATAAAAGTAAGCCCTTCGGCAACTTGCCGTAATTCATATTTTCGAGTAGGTAACGAACGGCCTCTTTACCTTCTTTGCCCTTTAGTTCGGGACCAAAAGCAAACTTATCTTTGTTTGACAAGAAGGTTTGAATAAACGGTGTCTCTTCTCCTGTCTCCAAATAGGCGAACAAGTCCTTAAACATACGCGAAGCAGCTCCCGATGCGGGAACAAACTTAACGACTTTATGCCCTTGCTCAAGGTAGGATTGCCAATCGGCAACCGCCTTGGCTTGTTGCGCCTTATTGAGAACATGAATACCCCGTTTGGCCGACGCCGGAGCTACGATGTTCAAATCGGGAAAACCCTGCTTAAAAGATTGCAACTGTTGCTCGGCTACTTGCACCGACAACCCATGGCGCGCCATTTGCGCCAAATCGGAAGATGTGAAGTTCATAATGGTATTTTTTAGTGTTTTGCGCTGCAAAGATACAAAAATTTTCACAATTGTGCAAATTTATTTGCGAAAATATTTGCATATGTCAAAAAAAATCCGTAATTTTGCAGCGCAAAACTGCAAAAC
>CALCGR010000144.1 GCA_937901025.1 uncultured Bacteroidales bacterium | reverse complement strand
GGGTATATCGACCCTCAACAAAACCGAGAAACCACCGAAGCGGGAGGGAGCGCCCGCCGGCAAGGGGCGGCAAGATGCCCCGACGAGGCAAGGAGGGAACAAAAAAACCAGAGCGGGGGCTCTGGTTTAAATGCAAAATACACCATGCAGGATGCAGAGTGATATCCTCGTATTACGGGGCAACGCGGTTGATGTCGCGGGGGAACATAGACGCTTCCTTCACATTCGCGATGTTCAAGAAACAAGCCGTGATACGCTCCAGACCGATAGCAAAACCTCCGTGAGGGGGCATACCGTTCTTAAACGTATCAAGATAGAACCGGAAGTTATCCGGGTTCATTCCGCGACGCGTCATCTTCTCCCGATACTCCTCTTCCCTATGGATACGTTGTCCGCCGGAAGTGATCTCGAGTCCGCGCATAAGCAGGTCGAAACTCAGCGTCAACGACGGGTCCTTGGGGTCGTCCATCGCATAGAAAGCTCTATGCTGGCTGGGGAAATGCGTGACGAAGACGAAGTCCGAACCGAACTTCTCCGCCGCGTACTTACAGATGGCGCGTTCCTCTTCGGGGGCTAAGTCGTCTTCCCCGCGATGGTCCTCGGTGAGGTGCTCGTTAAAGAGTATCTCGTGTACCTCGCTCAGTTTCCACATCGGCACATTAGCAGGCAGGACGGGCAGCGTGGCGTTCAGCAGTTTGAGTTCGTGGTCGCACACCGTTCCTACGCGCTCGATGATAGAGCGCAGCAGGTCCGCTTCGAGATTCATCACGTCCTCTTGGCCCTTGATGAAACCCATCTCCACATCGAGGGAGATATACTCGTTCAAGTGGCGGGAGGTAGCGTGTTTCTCGGCACGATAGGCCGGAGCAATCTCGAACACGCGCTCATAGACGCCTACACCAATCTGTTTATAGAACTGCGGCGACTGTGCCAGATAGACTTGTTTACCGAAGTAATCCATCTTAAACACGTTGGCTCCGCCCTCGGCACCTTCGGAGACGATCTTCGGCGTGAAGATCTGCGTAAAACCTTCCTCGGTCAGGTAATCGGCAAACGCCTTGGCGATGGTGGACTGGACCTTAAGGATCGCCATGTCGCGCGGGTTACGCAGGGTGACCTGACGGTTATCGAACTTATAGCGGAGCAGGGTCTCCTCGTCACCGAACTTCAGGGAGTTCATATCGACTACCTCGGTGGTAGAGGGGCGAGAGAGGATGGTCACTTTATCGACAGCGATCTCGAGGGTGTTATAGAACGCCGCGGGGTCCTTGATGGTAGCCTCATTGACCTTACCGGTGATGGTGACGGCCATCTCGCGGCAGAGGTCGGACATTGCCACCGGTTCGCCTTGTTCGTTAAAGAACTGCGACCGGTCGCCTACGACGGTTTGCAGTAGTCCGCGGCTCTTACGAAGGATGATGAACCCACCCCATTTGGTTACGCGGACGTTATGAATCATACCGGAAACCTCGACGAGGTCTCCGGTATGAGCGTTATTCAGATTAGTTAACATAACTTATTCTGCTTTGGGTTCTTCAGCTGCCGGAGCCTCTTCTACCACTTCTGCTTCCTCAGCTTTAGCGGTTTTCTTACCGGCACGGCGGGTGGATTTCTTAGCCACTTTCTTAGCGTCCTTCAACATGTTCTCGTTGTAGTCCACTAACTCGATGATACACATCTCAGCAGCGTCGCCCAGACGGAAGCCCGTACGCAGGATACGGCAGTAGCCACCGGGACGGTTAGCGATTTTCTCGCTAACGTTTTGGAACAACTCCGTAACAACTTGTTTTTGTTTGAGTTCGGAGAACACGAGACGACGGTTAGCCGTAGTATCCTCTTTAGCGCGGGTCAGTAAGGGTTCTACGTAGATACGCAGAGCCTTCGCTTTTGCCAATGTCGTAGAAATACGTTTGTGCATAATCAGCGAGCAAGCCATGTTCGAAAGCATAGCGCCACGGTGAGCAGCCTTACGACCTAGGTGATTGAATTTCTTATTATGTCTCATAATAATTGATGTTTAATGTTTAATGTTTAATGTTTAGTCAGCGGTTTCGATTACGCGATAGCGGCTGATATCCATACCGAAGGCCAGTCCGTTACGTTCGAGCAACTCGTCTAATTCGGTCAGAGACTTCTTACCGAAGTTGCGGAACTTCAACAGGTCTTGGCGGTGGTACTTAACTAACTCGCCTAACGTATTGACCTCGGCTGCCTTTAAGCAGTTGAGGGCACGTACGGACAGGTCCATATCTTGGAGACGTTGGTTGAGCAACTGACGCATACGCAGAATCTCTTCGTCGAGTGCGCTGTTGTTCTTCTTCGTATCCTCCTCCAGCACGATACGCTCGTCGGAGAACAGCATGAAGTGATAAATCAAAATCTTTGCTGCCTCGGTGAGGGCATCCTTCGGAAGGATAGAACCGTCGGTATCGATCTCGAACGTGAGTTTCTCGTAGTCGGTGCGTTGTTCTACGCGGTAACTATCCACAGCGAAACGTACGTTCAAGATAGGCGTATAGATGGAGTCAATCGCCAAGGTACCGATAGCGTCGTTATGATGACGGTTCTCGTCAGCGGGAACATAACCACGGCCCTTATTGATGGTGATCTCAATCTCAAAGTCAGCGGTGTCGTCCAATTCAGCCAGTACGAGTTCGGGGTTGAGAACCTCGAAATCGTTCAATGCCTCGTTGAGTAAACCGGCCTTAAAGACTTTGGATTTAACTACGTGCAGTTTAATTACTTCTCCATCAGCTTCCGCACCTTCTTTACGAATGAAGCGGACTTGCTTGAGGTTTAAAATAAGATTGGTAACATCGGTGATGACACCGGGAATAGTGGCAAACTCATGATCAACACCACTAATCTTGATAGAGCAGATAGCATATCCCTCCAGCGAGTTGAGTAACACGCGGCGGATAGCATTCCCTATCGTGGTTCCATAACCCGGCTCCAAAGGACGAAACTCGAAGACGCCTTTCGTCTTACTGGAGTCTAACATTATTACCTTATCCGGTTTGATAAAATCTAAAATTGCCATTATTGTTTATTATTTAGAATACAACTCAACGATTAACTGCTCTTTGATGTTCTCAGGAATCTCCTCACGCGGAGGGATATTGAGATACTTACCAGCCTTGTCCGCTTCGTTCCACTCGAGCCAACTATATTTGCCGTGGTTGAAGCCTTCCAAAGAAGCTGCGATCACCTCTAAGGATTTCGCCTTCTCACGAACAGCTACCACTTGACCGGGTTTAACTTGATACGAAGGGATATTGACCACCTTACCATCAACGGTAATGTGAGCGTGGCTGACCATTTGACGAGCAGCGGCACGTGTGGGTGCAATACCTAAACGATAAACGATATTGTCCAAGCGGCTCTCCAGCAGTTGGATGAGAATCTCACCCGTAATACCTTTCTTACGAGAAGCTTGAGCAAACAAAAGACGGAACTGACGCTCCAATACACCATAGGTA
>CALCGR010000143.1 GCA_937901025.1 uncultured Bacteroidales bacterium | reverse complement strand
CTGAGCCTGATGCCGAACTGCCAAGACACCATGGTAGCTATTGCGGATAGTATCATCGAAGGCGAGACGTATCTCTTTATCGATACCCTCCTCACCACCGAAGGTACCTACTACCGCACGCTTCCGCGCGTTGCCGGCTGCGACAGCACCATCGCTCTCACACTGAGCCTGATGCCGAACTGCCAAGACACCATGGTAGCTATTGCGGATAGTATCATCGAAGGCGAGACGTATCTCTTTATCGATACCCTCCTCACCACCGAAGGTACCTACTACCGCACGCTTCCGCGCGTTGCCGGCTGCGACAGCACCATTGCTCTCACTTTGAGCTTAATGCCTGCTTGCTCGGACACCGCTGTAGCTTATACTGATTCCATTTTCGTTGGAGAGTCTTACTTATTCATCGACACGCTGATTACTATGAACGATGCCGATACAGTAACTTGCCAACGCACTCTGCCGCGCGTTGCCGGCTGCGATAGCACCATCAACTTGACGCTTATCGCAAGATACGTCTATACGCGTGATACGCTTCGTGATACGATTAGCGACAGCCTTTGCTACAAAGAGGCATTCACCGACCGCCTTGGTGTAACGTATTATCCTGCCCAAGATACCGTCGTTATGGATACCATCTCTAATGTAAAGATTGACACTGTCGGACACACGATTACAAACTACGATTCTATCTATCGCTACGAACTCAAGGTTTGGCCCGCTACCAAGTATCCGACAGCCGTGAAGGATACCATCGATGAGGATAAACTGCCGTATGAGTGGAGACCTTACGAAGGTGTATTGAACCAAATATATGTTGCCGGTGTCTTCTACGATACCGTTAAGAACGTACTTGGTTGCGATAGTATCATCTACGAACTCGACTTAGCAGTTCGTACCGTTGTGACTCGCTATGCTACGCCGGTAGATACCAACGTATGTAAGGGTACGGATTATGTAGGTCGCTTGACCACGCATACCATCAACGGTCTGACCGAATGGCAAGACTCGCTTCGCATTTGGGATAACGACCTCTTGCTGGCTATCGACTCGATCTACACTTATAAGATAGATACGTTGCCCACGAGGATCCCGGATGATGAGATTAGCCAAATCAAGGCGTTCTGCGATTATCCTGTGGATTATAGTTACGCTTGGCTCAATGTGGCTGAGTTCGTTAATCCGTACTTCATCTTCGCTGAGGTTACCGATACTATCTGGGAAGTAGAAACCAAGAACGGTTGGAATCCTGCCGCTACGACTATCCTGACTAGTGAGGATAGGACGATTCGTGTTCGCTGCACCGTAGTGACCGAGTGCGAGACTACATACTCGACCTCCGAGCCTTACGAAGTGAAAGTAGCTTCTGCGGACGATAAGCCCGAAGAACTCACCATCCCTGCTGCGCAGAAGTATGGCAGTCGTATCATCATGATCGACAAGAAAGCCACCACCGAAGGCCTCGGATGGACGATTTCGGAAGCTGACGTTACTTGGTACCAAGTAGTCGATGAACCGGATGATCGTAGTTACGACTCTAATCCTGCCACTTGGAACGATAAGAAAGTTGGTGAAGGTCAATACTATTACAATTTGGATAATGGTAATCCTCTCGAAGGTCAATTCTACGCTACGATTACGGGCGCAAAGAAGGGAGCCGCTATGACTTGCGGTGTAGAACTGCGTACTCCGGTACTCACCTGCAACCAACCGCAACCTGCTGCTCCTACATTGGCTCCGAACTTGGTGGCTCCGAACGAGAGCATGACCCTCAGCGGTCTCGATGCTACACAGAACTACACCATCCGCGTGATCGGTTTGGACGGTAGCGCTGTCAATACCCTCAACGTCAACGGTAATGAGAAACTCAACCTCAAAGCCGCTCCCGTACAAGGTATGTACATCGTGAACGTATGGAACGGACAAGAAAATGTATCACTTAAGTATATTGTTAAATAAGGGAGGACACGAATATGAAAAACAGTAAATTTGTTTTAGCAGCTTTAATGCTTATCTGTGCTTCTTGCTTGTTTGCACAAGATTTACACCGCGGTGATACTATCCGTATCAAACCGTCCAATAAACGCTATCTGACCAGCGAAAAAATGTCTCCTTGGGTTTACACCAAGAACCACATCGTCCTCCAAGTAGGTGGTGCGCGCTTCAATAATGGTGTGCTCGTGGAAGGCATCTATTCCTGGGTGGATCCGGTGGATATTAAGTTGGTAGCTCCTTGCACGACTTGCCGCGAAGAGGAGACTCGCGAGGCGCAACTCTATGCCGATTCCGTAGCTGCTGCTCAGGCAGAGGCTGCTGCGATTGAGGCGGCGGAGATTGCCCGCGAGCAGGCCGCTCGCGAACAGCTGCGTCAGGATTCCATCAGACAAGCCGAAGAGGATAGCATCGCTCGCGCACAGAAATATGCGTATATGATGGCTCACCGTCCCGTTAACCGCTTCACCATCGGTGTCCGCGGTGGCGCTGCATCGATGATGCAGGATATGGGTGAAGTAGGCAAAGGTAAAGTCGGCTTCGACGTAGCCCTCGACCTGCAATATGCTCACTATTGGAAAACCAAAAAAGAGCATAATGTCGGTATCCTCGTAGGCGCAAGTGCTGCGTTTGCTCGCAATAATGTGAAAGGTTCCACTATGTCGAAGAAGTTTACTCTTCCGTCCTGCGATGGCGATATCGATTATCACATCACCGGGGAGATTGAGAACCTCGCCATGAACGAGGTGCAAGTGGAGGTTCCTGTTATGTTCTCGATGGTACTCAATAACGGTTTCTTCCTCAATATCGGACCGAAACTGATGGTGCCCGTTTATAGTTTCTATAAGCAGAACCTGTCAGGGGCAGATATCACTGCCACGTTCGTTAAAGAAGACGTTACCCTCAAACCGAATAACCCCGTTACCGGTGTCTTCCCTGAGGACCAGAAAGTAACCAAAGGCAAATGGCACAATGCCGCTATCCATTTGATGCTTGCCGGCGAACTCGGTTACGAGTTCAAACTCAAGAACAACGATGCTATCGGTCTCGGCGTTTATGGTGGTTATAGCGTTTATAGCGTTTATAACAACGATAAACAACTCGGTCAACCCCAACCGTCCCACGTGCAGATTGATGTTCCGACCGCCACTTCCGTGGCAGGTGTGAAAGTCGTTTGCGCTTCGGATGTGTACATGAACAAACTCGGATTCTGGGATGCCGGACTGAAAGTGGCTTACCACTTCAACTGGCCCTATCGCAATGACAATAAGTAAATTGCAGTAGATACAAAAAAAGCCGCCTCGAAAGAGACGGCTTTTTTGTTTTGAATAAGCGTAAATTACTTACGGATGTTCAACTCTTTGATGATAGCACGATAACGCTCAATGTCTTTTGCTTTCAAATAATCCAGCAAACGACGACGCTTACCTACCAAGGTGGTCAGTGCACGCTCGGAACCGAAGTCCTTGCGGTTAGCCTTTAAGTGCTCAGTGAGGTGATTGATGCGGAAGGTGAAGAGAGCAATTTGGCTCTCAGCCGAACCGGTGTTCTTAGCGTCCTTACCATACTTAGCAAAGAGCTCTTCTTTTTTCTCAGATGTTAAATACATAATAGAAAAAAATTAAAAGTTAAACGATAACAACCAAGCCGTATCCATGGATAACGACTTTGCTGCATTTACTATTTTAAAGATCGCCTTTATGGGGCTACTCCCCAAAATCGACTGCAAAATTACTGTTTTTTTTTGATATACGCAAATATTTTTGCACTTTTTTCTCATTTTACAGCCTTAAAACTCATATCCAGGCTCTTGACGGAGTGGGTGAGGGCACCAACGGAAATAAAATCAACCCCCGTCACGGCATAGTCGCGCAATGTGTCCTTCGTGATACCGCCACTGCTCTCAATCTCCATCTTACGATGGGTCTTCTCCCATTCGCGAATAATAGCTACCGCCTGTTTTGTGCGCTCGGGCGTGAAGTTATCCAGCATAATACGGTCCGGAATACCGGTGGCGAGTGCCTCGCGGATCTCGTCCTCGTTGCGGGTCTCAATCTCAATGCGCAGGTTCTTGCCCTTTTCCTTATTATATTCGCACGCGCGCGTAAGAGCTGCGGTGATACCTCCCGAGAAATCGACGTGGTTGTCCTTGAGTAGGATCATATCAAAAAGCCCGATACGGTGATTCATCCCGCCTCCGATCTTCACCGCCTCTTTCTCCAAATACCTGAGTCCGGGCGTGGTCTTACGCGTATCAAGTACGTGACAGCCCGTGTCCTCAATGAGGCTCTGGTAACTATGGGTCGTGGTGGCAATACCCGACATACGCTGCATGATATTGAGCATGGTACGCTCAATCTGCAGCAGACTCAGTTGTTTACCATAGACCTTAAAGGCGATATCCCCCGGTTGGACGTGGTCGCCGTCGTTGAGGAACTGTTCGAACTTACATTCAGGGTCGAAGTAACGAATAATCTCCTTCGCTACCTCAATACCGGCAATGATGCCTTCCCCCTTCACGATGAGCTGCTGACAACCCATCTGCGTGGGCGGGATACAACTGAGCGAGGTGTGGTCCCCATCGCGGATGTCTTCATCAAACCAAAGAGCAATGAGTGCTTGTAGTCTTTTAGTGTCCATAATTATGTCAAATTTAGCAATTTATCAATTTAGAACTGGAAGTAGATAAACGGTTGTTGTTCAGCGGTGACGAACTGGTAGATAACGGCCACTACGATGACGCACGCAATCACCATCACCCACGTGGGCAGCAATGCGAAGTTCAGTCGGTACCACCGCTTCCAGCGGGTCGGTAACCAGTGGATAATCATTCCCACTACAAAAGCCAACATCACATATCGATACTCCCACAAAAAATCGGGAATGATACTGCTATTCCACGCTCCGCCAATCTGCCCCACCATCTGCTTGGCGGTCTGCCACGCCTGCTCGTTCTCCAATGCCGGATCGAGGTTACTGCTCGAGCGGAAGAAAAGACGAGTGAACGTGATGAAGGCAAAGGTCTGGGCAATGGCCCAAGCGTTGCTTAGTTTAGAGTTGAGAGTGTAGAGTTTAGAGAAGCCGTCTAGTTTAGCAGTTGAAAGTTGAGAGAGTAGATTATAGATATACCGAATGGCGGTGCCGACCCAGAGGATGAGGAACCATACATACGCCAGGTTCATCAGCGGCACCGGATAGTAATGGTGCCCCACTACGAGGGCGGCGGTGATAACCGTCATCAAGCCCATCCGCAGATGCCAACCCATGATGCGCCAGAACTTATTGATAATCATACCGACTCCGTTGAGTCCGCCCCAGATCATGAAGTTCCAACTCGCCCCGTGCCATAATCCGCCGAGCAGCATCGTGATAAACGAGTTCAGATTCGTATAGAGCAACTTGCGGTGATTAGGACAGAGCCAAGCGACTACCATCACGATGGCTGCCAAACCCAAAATAACGCCCGACGCTACCCAACTATGCGTCAGTACCATCGCGATCAACGCAAAGAGGGCAATCCAGAAATACGTTCCAAAAGTAGCATTGCGGTTACCGCCCAACGGGATATACACATACGTCTTCAACCAGCGCGAGAGGGACATATGCCACCTGCGCCAGAACTCTTGCGGGTTCTGCGCCTTATACGGCGAATCGAAGTTCTGCGGCAGATAGAAGCCCATCAACATCGCAACGCCAATCGCGATATCTGTATATCCGGAGAAGTCCGCATAGACCTGCATCGAATACGTGAAGAGCGCCATCAGGTTCTCAAAACCCGTGAAGAGGGTAGGCGACTGGAAGACGCGGTCAATGA
Organism: uncultured Bacteroidales bacterium; assembly: GCA_937901025.1. Classification (GTDB taxonomy): domain Bacteria; phylum Bacteroidota; class Bacteroidia; order Bacteroidales; family Paludibacteraceae; genus Colicola. The sequence continues at coordinate 11,832 of CALCGR010000143.1, read as the reverse complement.
AGTTCACTGCCAAGAAATCCGATAACACAATCTTCTTAATCAGTCCGTTCAATATCCAGAAGATAGCCATCCCGAACTGACGCTTCGTCAAGTGCCACGGCTTATAGAGCTGCGGAATAAACTCGCTCGCCCTCACAATCGGTCCCGCCACTAACTGCGGAAAGAAGGCTACATAAAATCCGAAGTCTAAGATATTGCTCACCGGCTCGATGCGACGGTGATACACATCCGACGAGTACGAGATGACCTGGAAAATATAAAACGATATACCGACCGGTAAAACAATCTTATCCACAATGTGCCAATCCGTTCCGACAAGACTATTCACTACGTCCGCTCCAAAATACGCATACTTGAAATACCCGAGCAGCCCCAAATCGATGATGACACTCAAAATCATCAAACAGCGCGCTTTCAGTTCCCCTTTCGGCTTATCCATATGCTCCCGCATACGCAGGGCCAAGAACCAGTTGCTAATCGTTACAAAAACCAGTATCCACAGGAAGATACCGCTGGTCTTATAGTAGAAGAACCAACTGACGAAGAGCAAAAAGATATTGCGCAGATGCATGCGGCTGCGGCTACTCTTACCTCGCCCGACAATCAACGCAAACAGCGAAAAAACAATCGCAAAGAACGCCCAGAAATAAAACTGAGTAAACAGCAACGGATGCTGCGCATCAAAGGACAATATGTAGTTTAATGCTTCCAATCTTCAATAAACTCAATCAACTTCTCCGCGACGAGGTCGGCCCCTTTCTTGGTGAAATGGACTCCGTCGTCTCCGGCTAAACCCTCTTGTTGCCACCTTACCATCGATCCTTCTCCACCCATGGCGTCATAGATACTCCAATAGGCGATACCCTCGCGCTGCGCCAAGAGCTGCAACTGATGGTCCATATACGGAACCATCGGATTGGAGTGCATCGTACCATGGTCATTGATGAGCATATCGCTGGGACCGATAAACAAAATCGTAGCTTGAGGTGCGCAGTGACGAAGGAACTGAATCTGCTTGCCCAACTGACGAACGGTCATCGAGATGTTCTTATGCTCCTCCACATTCGGTAGCGCATTGCCCCCGTACTGCATGATAATCAAACGGGTATTCGTCTTATCAAAATACTCGGTCAACTGCGCCTCGCTCATGTTCGTGAACATCGTACCCGAACAGCCGCGCATAGGGACATTATCCACATAAACACCAGTCTCGCTTTCCATCGACAACCCATAGACGTCACCCTTACCCTCGAGATAAACGATCGTATCCTCCTGCGTCATCATGATGGTAGAGTCCGCCCATAATCTTAAGCGCGTATATCGCCTATCCTTCGCCAGATACGGGCGAAGGGTGAGCATCAAGTGTTCGCTGCCCTTCACTAAACTATCATTCATCACCAGCACCTGACCCATCATCCCGTAACGATCATTATCCCGCCGAAGCGAGCGCAGACCGTACACGAAATAGCGCTTGGGCGCGTTGCCGCTACTCACCTCGTTGCCGTTCATCCATAACGACTGCGCTAACGTATAGGTCGGAATGGTCTGCAACGCCGGAATCAATCCTAAGCCGCATCCGCCATATTGCTGCTGCCAATGACGCCGAAGGGTCATGGAGATTCGGTCTTGTTCGATCTGCGAATCCCCGAAATGGACAACCCTGACGGGTTGCGACTTGGCATGGGCCAAGGCCTCAAAGAAATCAGAAAAAGTGGCAGCGGTATTGCTCTCCGCCGGCGCTATCGACGTCACTTGGACATAGACATCGATACTATCCTCCGGCATCTTATTTGCGGCTATCCAATCCGCGATACGGGGATAGGGAACCGCACGATAGAGAAGACTAATAAGTCCAATCACTATCCATAAGAAAAGCACAATATACAGGGGACGAAAACGCTTCATTTCTTCCACAAAGCACGCGTGAAGAGTAATAGTACGGTGAAGATCTCCAAACGACCGATGAGCATAACAATCGTCATCCACCATTTACCTAACGTCGGGAACGGAGCCCACGACTGGAGCGGACCAAAACTGCCGATACCCACGCCTACGTTATTGATGGCTGAAACGGATGCCCCGAAAGCGTCCTGGAACTGAACGCCACAACCGCAGAAAACGAGGATGGAGATGATGATGATAACGATATACCACAGCATAAACGCCATGATATTACTGATCGTCTCGTGCCCTAACGGACGGTCATTGAGCATAATCGGCATCACCGCATTGGGGTGGATGCGACGCTTAAACTCCGCCAGACCCGACTTGATGAAAATCAAAATACGAACCCATTTGGCACCGCCAGAGGTGCTACCACTACAAGCACCCGTGAACATCATAAAGAATACCACTACCCAGAGCAACTGCGGCCACGTGGTATAATCCGAGATGATGTATCCCGTAGAGGTCAAAGCACTGGATGCCATAAAGAACCCGTTACGAACGGAACGCTCTATACACCGCAACGAATCACTGAACTGAGCAATCTGCCAATCGTGCAACTGACCATAATGGTAAATGAATAAACCCGCTGAGATCACCACGGTGCAAACAATCACGGCACCGATATACCAACGCGCCTCCTCGTCCTCAAACAACCGCCGCGCCTTCCCGCGCAAACAGTGAACGAGCAAGGCGAAGTTAATACCCGAGATGAGCATAAAGAACGCAATCGTATATTGGATAGCGGGATTACAATCGATGAGCGAATGGTTGAAGGTGGCGAAACCACCGGTGGCAATCGTAGAGAACGACTGGCAGACCGCGTCAAAGATATTCATTCCGAACGCATGCAGCAACACTGCCTCAATAGCCGTAAGGAAGATATACAATCCCCAGAGTTTTTTCGCCGTGTCGGCAATACGGGGCGACAACTTCTCGTAATAAACGCCCGTCATCTCCGCCGCATATAACTGCATCCCGCCTAAACCGAACATCGGCAGCAAAGCCAAACACAAGACGATGATTCCTAAACCACCGACCCATTGCGTCAGGGCGCGCCAAAACAGAATACCGTGCGTCTGCGCCTCGACATTATCCATGATCGTTGCCCCCGTGGTGGTGAAACCCGACATAGTCTCAAACCACGCGTCCGTCACCGAATCAATAGCACCACTCAGGAAATACGGCAACATCCCGAAGGCGGAAAAGACAAGCCATACCGAGGCTACAATCACGTACCCCTCCCGCTCGCTGACTTGACTGGAGGCATTGCGACCTAACAGCAACCCGAAAAGTCCGGCAACCAGCGTGAGCGCAGTGGAAACGATAAAAGCCATCGTGTCCGTCTCGCCGTACCACAAGGTCACGCCTAAGGCCATCGCCATAAACAACGTCTCAAAGAGCAACAACGCTCCCATCGTACGGAAGATAATCTTTAAATTAAACGCTCTCGTCATTCCTTGAAGAATTTATCTAACTGGCGAATCACATCGCTCTTGCAGAAAACGACCACTTTATCGTTCTCCATAATCTCGGTATCGCCATTGACTAAGATACCTTCGCCCGCCCGAACGATACCACCGATATTCACATCCTTCGGGAAACGCATGTTGCGAATCTTCCCTCGCGTGATACGACTACCCGGCATGGCCATAAACTCTACCACCTGCGCATCCGCGTTGGTGAGGTTGCGCACGTTGAGTACGTTGGCGTCCAACAAGAGTTGGTAGATATAACTGGCGGTAATCGTCTTTTTGTTCAGCACCGTACCGATATCCAGTCCTTCTGCCATCGGGATATAATCGATGTTCTCCACCTCGGCAATCGTCTTGCGGATACCAAAACGCTTGGCGGTAAGACAAGCAAAGATATTCGCTTCGCTCTTTTCCGCTACCGCTACCACCGCATCCGCGTCCTGAATACCCTCCTCGCGCAACATATCTAAATCACTGGCATCGCCATTGATGATGAGGGCGTGCTCTAACTTCTCGCTCAAGCGGTAACAGATATCTTTATTCGGTTCAAAGATCTTCACATTAATCGACGAGGGCAACTGCTGCACGGTTTTTTGCGCGATACGGCTACCCCCGATAAAGAAGACATTCTTGATCTCGCGCTCGGTCTTACCAAACGCCTCGCGCATGAACTCCATCTCCTGACGGATGCAGACAACATACGCTAAGTCGCCGGGTTCGATGGCATCCTGTCCGTTGGGGATGAGCGTGCGGTTCTCCCGCTTGATGGCTACCACGCGGAAACGACCATGACCGAAATAACCCGACGCAAACGCATGACCAATCACCGGTGCACCCTCATACACTTTCATGACGCAGAGCTCTAAGGCTCCGTCACATAAGGAGATATGGTAACGCAACCAGTTGGTCTTCAAGGCCTCGCAGATCTCGTTGGCGGCTAAGACCTCCGGATAGATAAGGTGCGTCAGACCCAGTTCCTCAAAGATAGGACGGTTCTCCGGCAACAGATATTCGTAGTTATCAATACGCGCCAGCGTCCGCTTGGCCCCTAACCGGTTGGCTAAGATACAAGCCGTAAGGTTGGTGGTTTCCTCGGGCGTGACCGCCACAAACAAATCGGCATCCTTGACACCACTCTCCTTCAAATCGTGAAGGGAGGTGGCATTACCTAAACGCTCCATGATATCGTACGTGGTTTCCAACGTACCGAGACGTTCCTGATTCTCATCCAAGAGCGTGATATCCATGTTCTCGCGGGAGAGTAACTTGGCTAAGTGTGTGCCTACTTCTCCAGCACCTGCAATAATGATTCGCATAAACCTTCTTTATCTAATTTAAGCATGTGATACAATTCCTTCGTAGAACCATGTTCTACAAACGTATTCGGGATACCCAATCGGGTGACATTTACCTTATATCCCTTATCCGCAAAATATTCCAATACCGCCGAACCTAATCCGCCGCTGATCATCCCGTCCTCTACGGTCACCACCTTATCAAAGTGGGTCCCTACATAATCCAAAATAGCGGTATCCATCGGCTTCAACCATAACATATCGTAATGAGCAATGCGGTCATTCAGCGAAGCGATCGCCTCTTCCACTACGCACCCGATGGCTCCGATACTCAGCACCGCCACCTTTCCCTCTTCCCTTAAACATCTACCTTTCCCAACTTTCAACTCTAAACTACTCTCAACTCTACACTCTACACTCTCAACTAAAGACGGAATGCGTCCGCGCGGATAACGAATCGCTATCGGACCCTCCATCTCTTTGGCCAGGCGCATCATCTTTACTAAGTCCTGCGCTACGCACGGGGCTCCAATCGTCAGGTTCGGTATCGGACGCAAATACGCCAGGTCCAATAGACCATGGTGCGTGGCCCCATCGTTGCCGACGATGCCGGCACGGTCGATACATAAAACGACATGCAACTTGGTGAGCGCGACATCGTGGATAATATTATCGTAGGCGCGCTGCAAGAAACTGGAATAGATATTACAATAAGGAATAACCCCCTCTTTGGCAAGGCCGGCAGAGAACGTCACGGCGTGCCCTTCGGCGATACCTACATCAAAGACGCGCTCGGGAATCTGCTCCTGCATAATCGTCATCGAGCAGCCGCTCGGCATCGCCGGTGTGACACCGACTACGCGCTTATCCTCTTTAGCCAACTCCAACAGCGTCTGGCCAAACACCTCTTGCCATAATTTGGGAGTAGAGGAGGAGGGGTGTAGGGGGGTAGGGGAATCCTGTAACCTATCGCCGGTGGCGACATTAAACTCACCCGGGGCGTGCCAAACCGTCTGGTTTTGCTCGGCGGGGGCATAACCCTTGCCTTTCTTCGTGATGATATGCAACACCTTCGGACCCCGATAGTTCTTGATTTCCGTAAGGATACGCACCAAGTCCGCTACGTTGTGCCCGTCCGCGGGACCGAAATAGCGGATGTCCAGACCCTGGAAGATATTATTGGGTTGACGCGTCAAAATCGTCTTTAAATTATTCGTGAACCTACGCATCGCTACCGTCTTACGCTCATTGATGAGGTGCCACTTCCGGGCTAGTTGGTAGAGTTTCCAACGTACGCGATTATAACACGAACTGGTCGTGATGTTCACCAGATACTGCGTGAACCCGCCGTGAATAGGATCAATGGCCATATTATTGTCATTGAGCACGATGAGCAGGTTGTTCTTATCCATCGAGGTGTTGTTCAACCCCTCAAACGCCAATCCGCCCGTCATCGCCCCGTCGCCGATAATCGCCACCACATTGGGAGTATTTCCTAATATCTCGTGTGCGACTTCGATACCGAGGGCGGCGGAGATACTGTTGCTGGCGTGACCGGCAATGAAAGCGTCATACTCACTCTCCGCAGGAGTAGGGAAGGGGGCTAAGCCTTTGAACTGGCGGTTCGTATGGAAGCGGTCGCGACGACCGGTCAAGATTTTATGCGCATAGGCCTGATGGCCTACATCCCAGATGAGCTTATCGTGAGGCGTGTCAAACACATAATGTAACGCCACCGTCAGCTCCACCGTACCTAAGGAGGAAGCTAAGTGTCCGGGATTGTGACTGAGTTCCTGAATGATAAAATCACGCAACTCGTCGCACAATTCGGGCAGTTGTTCTACCGAAAGATTCTTCAAATCTTTAGGTGAATTTATCGTATGTAGATAGCGATAATCCATAATCGCCCGCAAAGATACTACAAATATTTGAATTGTGCAAGTTTTTTTGAAAAATAAGGGAAAAAATGCAAAAAATGTCAAATTTATTTGGTGGTTTCAAAAAAAAGTTGTAATTTTGCAGTCCCTTTCGTGGTAAAACGTTATTTAACCCGCGGAATGGTGTATTTGGAAAGGAGGTGTATGCAATGATCGTAGTACCTGTAAAAGAAGGCGAGAACATCGAACGCGCCATTAAGAAGTTTAAACGCAAATTCGACAAGACCGGTGTCATCAAGGAGCTCCGCGCTCGTCAACAATTCAACAAGCCGTCTGAACTCAAACGAGTAAAGATGCAGCATGCCATCTATGTGCAACAATTGCATGCCCACGACGATATGTAATTGATGATACATTATCTACAAAAAGAGGGAGGCCAATCGGTCTCCCTCTTTGATTTTTTTTCAAACTACCAAATTTGTGTATTTTTTTGCAAAATCGCACAAAAATTCACTACTCGCGATGGTAACCTCGCTCCGGTTCTCCTTCGTAATAAAATCCATAACCGAGGTCGGTTTTGACTGTACCGTCGGAATAATAGGTATATCTTTGGTCATAAATAGGTTTGTTCCCCATATTGTATATCTGGTCAAATATCGGTAACATTACTCCACCAAGGCCGGTATTGCTATTGCAACTAATGTCTTCCATTGCCGGGCAGTTGTTCACACTCAGGCTTGTCACATTGGCCGAATAGCACTCCAGGTCGAGCAACGAGGGGCAGTTGGAAACAGATATGTTCTGCTTGCTGCCATAGTTAGCGTCAATAGTCTCAAGCGCATAGCAATTACTAACGGTCAGATTGGTCATGTATGCCGATTCGCGAACCACCAGTTCGGTCAGGTATGTTCTGCCGGTGACGTTCAAGTCATTCAACGAACTTTTGGTGATGGTCAGTTTCTTGCATTCGCCCGTCCAGTTGATGGTCTGTCCCTGCACGCTGTCAATAACCACGGTGCTCTTTCCTGCCGTAACGGAAACATTGTCAAAGGCACTACCGCTGACACCTTTTGTGAGACGAATCTCGAAACTCTCCAGTTTCGGGCAGTCCTTGAACGACAGTTCGATGTTATCAATTCGCGAGATCAGTTCTACACTCGTGAGATTGGGACATTTATCCATCTTGATGGATTTGAGTTTGGGGTACCAGTTGATCTTGTTATCCAAGTTACCTCCGTAGAAAGTGGCAAGTCCTGATCCGCTCAAGTCGAGCGTTTCGGCATTGCATGGCACTGACCCGGTATATTTTTTACTTTTGCAGACGAATTTCTTCACGTCGTCTCCCACATTGAAGTTTTGGCAGTTGGGGTCTGAAATCTCCACCGAATTATATTCCGGACTGATCTCTCCGGACCAAAGATCGTCGAATGCCCAATAGAAATCCGGATCATTCACGCTGCCGGAAACATCCCCGATGCTGATATCGCTGCGCAATTTCCAGTCCCTTGGCAGTTTGATATATATCCCCTTCTCGGAGATAACAGAACTGGCATGTATGTCGCCTTTTATCATATCAGCAAGCGGTACGGACGGGTCATTCCACTTGCAGTCTTTCCATTCGCCTTCACGGTTTTCATATAGGGCAGCCAGCAGTTTGCGGGCGGCTTCCTCCGTTTTGCTGTCCGCGCTGATAAACTCCTTTACGAACTCTTTTCTGTAATACTCTCTATTATCGTAAACATACGTGATATAGGCGTTCCTATACTCGCCCGGGTCAAGCGTAGCGGTCGCTGTAATTTGTACCGAGTCGGCGCCGGATTCCAACTGTTCGATTTGTGCTTCGCCGAACTCGAAGTCTGCCACGTGTACTGTTTCATATTGTGCGTATGACAGTTTTTTACGGAGATAGAGTTTGATGGCGGAAGGGTAGAACAACGCTGTTCTCATCACGTTCAGATTCAATGCCAACTGATTGTTATTGAGCGTATAGGTTATATCGTTCCCGAAGTTCGGACCATACGGAACACGCTTATCCAGTTCAATGGCTATTGTAGGCGTGTTGAAGGTTTTTTCGTATATTCCCAAGCCACCGAAATGAAGTCCGGCTCCGATTTCCAGATTGGCTTTGACTTCCATCGGCGGCACGTGCCAATCATACACTTCATTTCCGCCCATGTCGATGTCAATTTTCTCTGCATCGTTGATATATCCAGCTACGTCAATCACCTTTTCGTCGGTTATATACTGATTGATTTCCACTTCCTCGCTGATGTTGGCATTCAGCGTCATTCCGGCTTTCAGTATCTGACCATAAATACCAATTGTCGGTCCAATGGCCAGTCCGTATTTGATGGCACCGCCCAATTTGGTTCCGAATTGTGCTTTGAACGGTTCATTCACTTCCTTCTCCTTACACTCTCCACTCAAGCCGTTGATTTCATCATAGTGCAATTCGGCACGGAAGCCTTGCGTATAACTCAACTCAGCCGAAAGGCACACTTTGCCTTCTATTCCGAGCGTGGCATAAACATCTATCGAAGGCGTAATCACCAGCGGTCCCACGGGAATGGCGGCAAAATACATAGTGCAGATAAGAAACTCTTTGGAAAGTTTTGCCGATGCTATATCTATTGTGAATTCGGAGTCAAAGCTTATATCGCTTTCCACTACGAAATTGAGGGTGGAAATGGAATAATTGGCCATCGTCATCTGCATTTTCAAGACAATATCTGCCATCATCTTAGGCGTCATCGAAATGCCAAATGGCAAATCCCAATCATTACCACTGATTTCTATATGGCACGCCTCTTTTCCAGCTGCCTTTTTGGGCGCTTTGTGCAGTTCTCTACCCTTACGGTCAACCACTTTCTGCAAATAGTTGTTGAGCGATATGGTCCGTTCTTCTATTTCGAGGTTTTTTATTGCATGTGTCAGTTCCAGCGATTTATAACGGATGTTGTAGCCATCTGCCGTTTCTGTCACCCCGTCTATATGGGCAATCAATCCATTCGGCAACTGTTCAGTCGGGTGATTGATGATGATTTTCCCTGTCGGTAAATCTTCTTTGGAAATTGATTTATCGTAGAAGATGTGTCCGTAATAGCAGACTCCATTCTGCATGTAGGAGGAATCGGGTTCCCATTTGGTTATGTGATCAAGGGTAGTAGGGTCAACTATTGCCACACCTTCAGCCAAAACATAAGTGATTTTACTTTCCTCATCGGGCTCTTGGGGAGGATTTTGAGAGTCTTGGGGAAGATCGGGACGACAACCCGTCATAATAGCAAGAATAATGGTAGTACAGAGTACTATCAAATAGCCAAAATTTTCTTTTTTCATATATGGAAACATTTATTTGGTTAATATTCGACTACAAAAGTACTTTTTTTTTTTCATATATGCAAGAAAAAAGTGCGACTTTTTGCAAAATTGCACAAAAAAGCGCACTTGGCAGTACCAGGTGCGCGGGGAACGAACGCAAGAACGCTGTTCTTGCTGAAACGACGACCTTGCTAACGAAAACGGCGAAAAACTTTCGCCGAGAAGGGACAGGGTACACAAGCCGCGGTTACGAGCCGCGGAAGATAAACACCAACGAAAGGAGAGGTGAAGAGGGACTAATTATAGGCATCGCACATAGGGGTGGCGTGGGCATGAGACCAGTCTTGGAGGTTCTTGGTCGGGTCGGCTGCAAGATTCCCTTCCGCTTTCAAACGAGCCATCTCGCGGCGGATAAATAACCCTCGTGGCGAGACACAGCCTCCTTTGACATTGCGTTGCTCATACCAATCGCGGTAGAGTTGTTGATATTCGGCAGAGGAATGGTCAAGCTGTTGGTACTTGAGCGATGCTTGGCGTAAACGCTCGGTGGTTTTGTGCTCCTCATGAGTAATGGGGTGCGTTTTGAGGTCACGACCTTCATGTGTGTGAGCTGTAAATAACTTAAGTCCTCGGCGGAAAGTCCACCAAGTGCTTTTTCGGAATGGTTTGCCCCACATTGATTTGTAGGGCTCGATTAATTTAATTTCTGACATAGTGATAATAAATTGAAGATTGACTATTGGACACCCGACGGGCTACCGTGGGGGATAGCGGGAACCCGTCAAAAACCCGTAATGGGAAGTGTATAGGACTTGCTAAAAGCGCGCATACAATGCGGGACGATGGGCGAAAAACAAGGTCCGCCCGCTGACGCATCAATAACATTGAGGGCGGAATGGACATATCGAAAAGGACATGTCCTTTTCCTTTTCTCCATAACAAACTGTAGTATAGATGGTTATACGAAAAGGACAAAAAGGACATGTCCTTTTCGTTAACAAACTTTCTGATAAATTCCATGACTTAGCCTTTCTATTTGTCCTGTTTCCATCCAGCCTTCTATCCATCGGCGCGCGGTACGTTCGCACACACCGAGACATAGGGCATATTGTTCACATTGGCTTTTGCTAAACTCATCCGGCAAACTCACAAAGAACGTCTCTTTTTGATAGGAGCCCTTGATGGAGGGAACGGCTTCACGATCGGCAGTGGCTATCTGGTTGTAAGCGTCTGCGGCGTGAAGGAGGAGTTTGGTGCCGATGACCATCGCGGTCTGGAAGTCGGCTTCCGAACAGGTGAGAGGTTGAAAGGCTGAGAGGGTGAGAGATTGACGGAGGACAGACAAGATTAGGGCTATCCTCATCACATTGATACCGTTTCTCACAACCGTCGCGTGGAAGCCGTCGCCTAACGCGCGCACGTATTCCTTATACTCTTTCTCCATCACCTGTCCCAACAGGGAGGCTTGGTCGGGAGTCAAGCGGAACTCGATCTCTTGTGGATTGTGGATAGTGGATTGTGGATTGAGTCTCAACGCGAGGGTTTTCACTTGCATAGCAAGGCGATTGATTGTTGCCTCCACCTCGGCACCCTCGTTTGTGGGTTGGAAGACCGAGCCATCAAAGTCTTGGTGCTCTCTGACTACGACGGTCATCAGACGCGAGAAGAAACCGTTCTCCACACTCGGCACCAAAGCCTTAAACTGACTAAACGTACTCGTGAGCATCATCCCTACCTTCGGACAAGTGATCTCGGTCTGTCCGTCCCTGACGCGGTTCTTACTAAGGGTCTCGTGTTCGGCGGCTTTACGCAGAGCCGTGTTGTAACTCATCGCACCGCCTTTCCAGATGTCGGTGATCACGCTGCCCTCCGTCTCAAAGAGCAGTCCGCAGCCGTCTTGGTCGAGCAGTTGTTGGTAGA
>CALCGR010000142.1 GCA_937901025.1 uncultured Bacteroidales bacterium | reverse complement strand
TCGGGCGACCGTCGGAGCATGAGGCTAATTAATATGCTACAAAAATTGTGCCAAAGAACACAAAATGCGCGCAAAATGCAAAACGTGGCAAAAATGTGCAAATAAATTTGCATATATCAAAAAAAAGTAGTACCTTTGCAGCGATTTTGGGGAGAAGCGGATAAAAAGAACGATAAACGATAATTAAATAAAGAAGAATATATGGAACTAAGTGAACAAGAATTAGTGCGTAGGCAGAGTTTGCAAACGATGCGGGAGATGGGGATTGATCCCTACCCTGCACAAGAATATGTAGTCACAGGTTATTCGGCCGACATCAAAGACCATTTCGACGAATGGGACGGCAAACCCGTCACCATCGCCGGGCGATTGATGAGTAAACGAATCATGGGTAAAGCCTCCTTCATCGAGCTCCAAGACTCGAAGGGCCGTATCCAATGCTATGTAAGTAGGGATGACATACAAGCCCCTGTTGAAGAGGCGGAAGGGCAGATAGGCGGAGAGGCGGAGGGGCAACCTCTGACCATTGAGCAGCAAATGTACAATGTAGTGTTTAAGAAACTGCTGGATATCGGTGATTTCATTGGGATTGAAGGGTTTGTGTTCCGCACCCAGATGGGTGAGATCAGTGTGCACGCCAAGAAACTGACCGTACTGGCTAAGTCCTTGCGTCCGCTGCCTATCGTCAAATACAAAGACGGCGTAGCCTACGACGGGTTCAACGACCCCGAACAGCGGTATCGTCAACGCTACGTGGATCTAGTCGTCAACGAAGGCGTAAAAGACACCTTCCTCAAACGGGCGACGATCCTGCGCACGATGCGCAGTATCTTCGACGAGGCGGGATACACCGAAGTAGAGACCCCTATCCTGCAGCAGATTGCCGGAGGAGCCAGTGCCCGTCCGTTCATCACGCACCACAACACGCTGGACGTAGATATGTACTTGCGTATCGCCACAGAGCTTTACCTCAAGCGTCTGATTGTAGGTGGTTTTGAAGGGGTTTACGAGATTGGTCGTAACTTCCGCAACGAGGGTATGGACCGCAGTCACAACCCCGAGTTCACGTGTATGGAGCTCTATGTCCAGTACAAGGATTATAACTGGATGATGAGTTTTACCGAGAACCTGCTGGAGAAGATTGCCATCGCGGTCAACGGTACCACGAAAGTGAAGATCGGCGACCATGAGGTGGACTTCAAAGCTCCCTATCGCAGGTTACCGATTTTAGACGCTATCAAAGAAAAAACCGGCGAAGACCTGTCGACAATGAGCGAGGATGAGATTCGCAAGGTAGCCATCAAATACGGCGTAGAAGGAACGGATAAGATGGGTAAGGGCAAACTGATTGACGAGATCTTCGGGGAGACCTGCGAGGGCTCGTTTATTCAGCCTACGTTCATCATCGACTACCCCGTAGAGATGAGTCCGCTCACGAAGATGCACCGTTCAAAACCCGGGTTCACGGAGCGTTTTGAGCTGATGGTCAACGGGAAGGAACTAGCGAACGCCTATTCGGAGCTCAATGACCCGATAGACCAATATAACCGCTTTGTAGACCAGATGAAACTGGCGGACAAGGGCGACGACGAGGCGATGGTGATCGACCAGGACTTTATCCGTGCCCTCGAGTACGGAATGCCGCCCACCAGCGGTATCGGTATCGGTATTGACCGCTTGGCCATCCTCATGACCGGACAAAGCAGTATTCAGGAAGTCCTCTTGTTCCCGACGATGAGGAATTGATGGAAATAGGAATGAGGAAATAGGAATGAGGAATTATGAACAATCGAGTTGCGATATTAGGTAATGGTAGTTGGGCAACGGCGCTGGCAAAGGTGCTGCTGCTCAATCAGCCTTCAATCAGTTGGTATATCCGGCGTCAGGAGGCGATTGACGAGTTTATTGCCTTAGGCAAGAACCCCAATTACCTCAGTAATGTCAGTTTTGACACAAGTCGTATCCAGTTCTCGTCAGACATCAACGAAGTGGTATCCAAGTCCGATATCCTGGTGTTGGCTATCCCCTCACCATACGTGAAGCTGACGCTGAATAAGATCAAGCGTTCGCTAAGGCAGAAACTGATTATCTCCGCCGTCAAAGGTATGATTCCGGACGAGAATATGATCGTCACGGATTACTTGAAGCATAAGTTCCACGTCCCCTACTCCAACCTGGCGGTTATCGCGGGTCCGTGTCATGCGGAGGAGATTGCGTTGGAGCGATTGAGTTACCTCACCATCGGCTGCGAGGACATCGCAGGTGCCAAACGTGCCGCTGCGCTGTTTGAGACAAGTTTTGTGAGGACGTGTTTGAGCGACGATGTGGTAGGGCTTGAATACTCGTCCGTGATGAAGAACATCTACGCTATTGCTGCCGGGTTATGTTACGGGTTGCACTATGGCGATAACTTCCAATCGATATTGATTTCCAATGCGATACAGGAGATCGACCGCTTTACGACGGCTTTTGACAACCGGCACAGGAACATCGATGCGTCGGGTTATTTAGGCGACGTACTGGTAACGGCATATTCGAAGTTTAGTCGGAATAGGCAGTTTGGTCAACTCATCGGAATGGGTTACAGCGTGAAGGCGGCACAGATTGAGATGGAGATGGTAGCCGAAGGCTATTACGGCACCCGTTGTATCCACCTGGCGAACGAGAAGATGCAAGTGAGGCTGCCGATAGCGGAGGCGATGTACGAGATTTTGTACAATCACCAGTCGCCCACGATAGCGATTAAAGAATTAACACAGAAACTACAATAAATTTACAATACAATGAAGATTTGTCTTAAAAATGCTATTTCGTTTGTACCGGAAGGTACGATGAAGGCTTTAGCAGTCCAAACGCAGGCTGCTAACGAGTTATTAGAGAGCGGTAAAGGTGCAGGTAACGATTTCTTAGGCTGGGTACATCTGCCCGGTGAGACGACGGAAGAACTGCTAAACGATATCCAAGCCACGGCCGAGCGTTTGCGCGCAAAGGCGGAGGTGATCGTCGTTGCCGGTATCGGCGGTTCGTATCTGGGTCCCCGTGCCGTGAATGAAG
>CALCGR010000141.1 GCA_937901025.1 uncultured Bacteroidales bacterium | reverse complement strand
CGAATGCGTTTGGCTTTAATAAACAGTTGGTCATTGACCGTCTGCGGGCGCATGATACGCCAAGACGGACCATAGTCCTTCATCTTGAGTACATAGATGTGGCGACATTTGGTTATCACCTCATCATATTCGTTATTCGTTTTATTCATTGCCTAAAATGGTGTAGCGTTTGTTGGTTTTGGGATTGATAATTCTTACTTGTTCTCCGTCCAGCACTTTGCGATAGGTGCTTACCAGCGGATTCTGCCAACCGGTGGTGGGGTCACTGTCATCGATTTGGAAGGTAATCACTCCGTCCGTATCTTTGATACGATAGATAGCCCAATCGTTGAATAGTTGGCGAGTGGTGACGTCGTTTCGTCCCGGATAGACGTCCACATCCGTGTTGTATACAGTGTTCCCGCCATCTGACGGAACGATGGTTACGCGAGGAGCGTTTTTGGGATAATTCACCGCATTGTTTTTCCAACTGTTTTTATTAAATACCACGCGCCAGATGAGCATTCCCTTACTAACGCCGGGACCTGAAAAATCATATATTCCGCTATCCCAACCTTCGGCTTGACGATTCTCGAAATAGTAAACCGTATCTTCATATTGGGTAGGATTGATAGCAGCCCCGGATTTCGGCAAGTAAGCATACGTTTTCCCATCTGCAGGAAGGGTATAAACGAGTTGCTCTTTGCTCAGCAGTTGAGGTGTCACCCAACCAAGGAAGAACTTCTCAAACGGACTATACGAAGGCGGGACATTCCCGTTGTTATTCCACGACCCCCTATCCATAATGTGCCAATACGTGGGTAGGGTATTGTAATAACCGGCCCCGTCGGTATTGTAGTAATCGGCTAAGCCGAGTACGTGACCAAACTCATGGCAGAACGTGCCGATACCTTCGCGTTTGCCGCTAGGCCGAATCTCGTTGGAGATAGCGAACATATTTATGTTCACTCCGTCGCGTTTGCGTTCGGTGTTCCAATTCGGGTGCTTGGATTTATTGATATAAGAATCGCAATCCTTCAATTCATATTGCAGCGGCCAGCAGTGGTCTGCCGATACACCGGCGTAGTTCTCGCCGAACCCCGCATAATAGATAAATACGAAATCTACATTCGTTCCGTCGAGTTTGGCATATTGACTGAAATCAACCCCAAAAGTGGTATCGGCAATCACGCAGGCATCCAGCACCAAATCACCCATATATTGGTCATAACCTCTCGCATCATTGGCCCCGTAATAAGCAAAACTATCGGGCAACTCCACCGGACCGATTACATCAAACTGAGGATGGTATTGTCCGTTCGATTGGTCGTAGAAATATTCGCGTACGGATTTATACGCTCCGTTATACGTATAATTCTTACCATTAATCATGGAATCCATCTCGGCACGGGTGTTCTCTTTTTGGAACTTTAGGTCCTTAAAGTTCGCTAAGATCACCAGTCCGCGTTCGGGCAGATAGGGCGTACCGATGGCCCGGTTCGGCCGTTGGGCATACCGTGCCGCCCGCGCCGGTTGAGCATCAGCGGGCAGGATACCGATGGAGTCGGTGTCGGTCCAGTGAAAAAACTCGTCCCCGTGCAGGAATACTTTTTGCTGCGTTCCGTCCGGCAAGGTACGTACAAATCCTCCCGGATGCGCCGGAACAGCGTAAGCCGCAACGGCACATAGCAGGATACATCCTATAATCAAAGTTTTCTTCATCATCCTAATTTGCTTATCAGTTCTTCTAACCCCACTTGCGCTTGTTCCCCGGTCGCCATATCCTTGAGCATGACCGTGTTACTGTTCATCTCGTCCCCGCCTACAATCGCTACAAACGGGATATGCTTGCTATCGGCATAGGCCATCTGTTTTTTCATCTTTGTGGGCTCCGGATAGACCTCTGTGGCAATACCTGCCTTCCGCAAGGCGGCAGCCCACGTGAGGGCATAGGCTTGCTCTTCGGCTCCGAAGGCAGCGAATAAAACTTTCGTTTGCTCCAAGGTGTCGGGATAGAGGTTGAGTTCGTTTAGCACATCGTAGATACGGTCCGCACCGAAACTGATACCCACACCGCTCACATCCGGCAAACCGAAGATACCCGTCAGGTTATCGTAGCGTCCGCCGCCGGTGATACTGCCCATCTCTACATCCAAGGCCTTCACCTCAAAGATCGCTCCCGTGTAATAATTCAGTCCGCGCGCCAGGCATAAGTCCAATTCTAAGTTGAGAGTTGAGAGTGTAGAGTTTAGAGTAAGTTGAGAGTTTATGAGTTTAAAGATGGTGCGCATCTCCTCGATGCCTTGTAGGCCTACTTCGGAGGCGGCAAGGATGGTGGATAGTTGGTCCAACTTCTGCTCATTGCTACCGCTCAAGTGGAGGATGGGCTGCAGTTTCTCAATCGCGCCTTGCGTGAGCCCGCGCTCGGCGAGTTCCTTATTGACGTTATCGATGCCGATCTTGTCGAGTTTATCGATGGCTACCGTGATATCCGTCATCTTCTCCGGCTGCCCGATTACTTCGGCGATACCGGCTAAGATTTTACGGTTATTGATGTGCAAGGCTACGCGGAAACCGAAACGATGATAGACTTCCGCTACGATCTCAATCAGTTCTAACTCGCAGGTCAGCGAACGGGTACCGATCACGTCCACGTCGCACTGATAAAACTCGCGATAGCGACCTTTCTGCGGACGGTCGGCGCGCCATACCGGTTGAATCTGGTAACGGCGGAAAGGAAACGTGATTTCGTCCTTGTGTTGCACCACGTACCGGGCAAAAGGTACTGTCAAATCGTACCGCAACCCTTTCTCTGCGGGTTCGCCCGCCTTCTCTCCGGAGTTTTGGATACGGAAGAGTAACTTATCCCCTTCTTCCCCGTACTTGCCCATCAGTGTGGACATATTCTCCATCGATGGGGTTTCAATCTGCTGAAAACCATAGAGGGCAAACACCGACCGGATGGTCGAGAAAATATAATTGCGTCGCGCCATTTCTATGGGTCCAAAGTCGCGCGTTCCCTTTGGAATACCGGGTTTCTGTATATTCATTAGTCGTTAGTTTTTAGTCGTTAGTTTTAGACTCCGCAAAATGCGCATCGTCGCCCCGCAACCCTTTGCCACGAACGCTTTCGATTGTGCACCCATTTCGGCTTGTCTTGCAAACGCGTCATCCAGTCCGTCGCGCAACTCGTTATAGTTGCTCACGCTGCGGCTCGCACCCGCCTCAATCAGTCCTACCGCTTCGCGGAAACGCCGGTAGTTAGGACCAAACAGTACGGGAATGCCATATACGGCGGCCTCCAACGTGTTGTGGATGCCTACGCCGAAACCGCCACCGATATACGCTACATCCGCGTAGCGGTAGAGCGAGGAGAGCAGACCCATCGTATCCACTACTATCACGCGGGTATGCCGGATATTCATCGCATTCGCTTGGGTGTAACGAACAAACTGCCCTTGGAAAATCTGGAAGATGCGGTGCAGGTGCTCCTCATCAATCTCGTGCGGGACAAGTACCAGTTTCACATCCTCATGCTCCTCTACGTACCGCGCCAGCAACTGCTCATCCTCCGGCCACGTACTGCCCGCCATCAGCACCTTGCTGTTTTTTGCAAAGCGGTCCACAAGCTCAATGTCTTTCGCTTGTGCGGCTATCTCGCTTACGCGGTCAAAACGGGTGTCGCCCGTCACTTCTACCTCGTCGATATGGAAACGATTGAGCAGGGCCTTTGAAGCCTCGTCTTGTACGAACAGTTTCGTAAAACAATGCAGCAGCTGCCGATAGGCACCGCCCCAAGGTTTAAAGAATAATTGACTCTCGCGGAAGATGGCCGATACACTATAGGTCGGGATCGCGCGGCGTTTCAACTCTTTTAGATAGGCGGGCCAGAACTCGTACTTGATGAAGATTGCCATTTTCGGTTGAACGGCCGAAAGGAATGTTACCGCATTGCGGTGCGTGGCGAAGGGCAGATAGAAGACCCCGTCCACCTTGTCGTAGTTCTTGCGCATCTCATAGCCCGACGGCGAGAAGAAGGTGAGTATCATCTTGCAATCTTCATTCTTCAATCTTAATTCTTCAATGATAGGGCGTGCCTGCTCAAACTCTCCCACGGAGGCAGCGTGAAACCAGATGGCGTTGCGCCACATCTCGGCAGGGGCTTGTTTCAGAAGTTTGAGGGTATTGGCTTGACCCTCCACCAGTAATTTAGCCTTCCGATGACCGAACAAAGCGGCTATCCTTATAAGAAAAAAGTAGATGCCCATAGCAATATTTATCAAATTAGCGCACAAAGTTACAAAAAAATTTTGTTATCTGCAAAAAAAAGTGTAATTTTGCAGCAAATTTTGAAGAATATGGTCATTTTAGCTATCGAATCCAGTTGCGATGACACCTCTGCAGCGGTCATAAAGGATGGTTTACTGATGAGTAACGTCACGGCCTCGCAGAAGGTTCATGAGGAGTTTGGGGGCGTAGTTCCGGAACTTGCCTCGCGTGCGCACCAACAAAATATTGTGCCGGTGGTGGATACCGCACTGCGCCGTGCCGGCGTAGAGGCGTCGGATATCAGTGCTATCGCTTTCACCCGCGGACCCGGTTTGCTCGGTAGTCTGCTCGTCGGAACCTCCTTTGCCAAAGGACTGAGTTTGAGCCTCAATATCCCCCTCATCGAGGTCAATCACCTGCAAGGGCATATCATGGCGCATTTCGTGGAACCCTCCCCCTCCCCCCATCCGCAATATCCCTTCTTGTGTCTTTTGGTCAGTGGCGGAAACAGTCAGATTGTGAAGGTGGAGGCGTACAATAAGATGACCATCATCGGTCAAACCATTGACGATGCGGCGGGGGAGGCGTTCGATAAGTGCGCGAAGGTGATGGGACTGCCTTATCCGGGAGGCCCGTGGATCGATAAACTGGCCAAAGAGGGGGACGCTACTCTCTTCCCGCTCGCTAAACCGAATATGCCGGGGTATGATTACTCCTTCTCGGGACTGAAGACGAGTTTTCTCTACCTCGTGCGCGATAACCTCAAGACGAACCCTAACTTCATTGAGGACCATAAGGCGGACCTGTGTGCGAGCCTACAAACCACGGTCATCGATATCCTTATGCGTAAACTCAAGAAAGCCGCCCAAGACCTCAAGATTAAACAGGTGGCGGTCGCCGGCGGGGTGAGTGCGAATAGCGGGTTGCGCCAGGCGTTCCTCGACTATGGCAAGCGTTACGGATGGGAAGTGTTTATCCCGCCTTTCTCGTTTACTACCGATAATGCGGCGATGATTGCCCAAGCGGGGTATTTCAAATACTTAGATAACGATTTCTGTTCCCTCGATCTCGTGCCTTATGCCAAAACGTGTATCTAAAGAGATAGTGGACGTGGCACTCTTTATGGTGACACTCTTCCTCGCTAACTTCGTGTGGAAGCTGATGGTTCACGGCGATGAGGCGGGTGAAGGGATTGTTACGTGGTTCGGGTTAGATGCCACGCCTCTATTTGACGCCTATGCGCGTCATATCGCGAAGGTGGTGTATGCTTTCGTGCATAGTTTCCGGGATACGCTTATGATGACGGACGATACCACGATGCATTTCGTCAATGGTGGCGGCACCCGCATCGTCTGGTCTTGCACTCCGCTCAAGCAGATGTTTATCTGGATCTGTTTAATGCTCACCACGCTACCCTTTTTCAACCGGAACAAACTGTGGTTCATTCCATTAGGTCTTGTCCTCATTCACTTCATCAACCTTGCCCGTATTGCGGCGATAACGGCGTTTATGGAGTTTCATCCGGAGTGGTTTGAGTTACTGCACACCTATATCTTCAAGTATATTTTCTATGGAATCCTCTTCCTCTTCTGGGTCTTCTATATCGAGAAGATCAGGAAGTAATCACCTGTCGCACAGAATGGCGAAAGCACATTTGGCGCATTTGTTGTAGGTGTCGTCCGTGCAAGGGAAAGTGTTGTTCGGGTCGCGAATCTGTTGAATCAGTTTGCGTACATGGTCGAGGAAGGCGTCTTTTATTTCCGCTACATTTACCGCCTCTGCTCCCTTTGGGTGTACCGCCGTCTCCGGCCCTTGTGCCAGTAACCGTACTCCGTAGATATGGGGTTCACCGGCTCCGTAGAGAATCGCATAGAGAATCGTCTGCAACGCATACCCGTTACGGTCTTTATCCGTCGGGTCAAAGAGCGAATCAACGGAACTAAATTCCAATTGCGCCCCTCCGGTCTTATAGTCTACTATCCTAATTCCACCTTTTTTATCCACTCTATCGATGGTGCCTTTGAGGGTGACGACGGTGCCGTCATCGAGGCTCAGGTCCATCTGCCTTGGTTGTTCGGTAGCGATATACTCAAAGGGTGCTAAAGCGCGGTCGCGCTCCAAGAACAGGCGCGCATATTCGCTCATGAGCGTGGATAGTAGGTCCTCGCCTTTGGGTAGCGAGGATAGCATACGGTCGACATCCTCTTGGTTGACGGTCTTGCCGACGAACGGCTCGTAGCAGTTCTGCAAGAGTACGTGCAGTTTCGTTCCTAACTCCTTGGGATCAATCTCTTCGGTCACTTGCTCGGGTTCCTGCAAGCCGTGGATATATTGCCAATAGTATAGTTTCGGGCAACGAAGGTAGGTGTTTAAGCCCGAAGGGCTAAATTGAATCGAAGGAAAAGATGTCCCTAAGTGCGCCTCCGCACGGTAACACGTCTGAGGTTTTACCTCAGCAACGTGTTCGCCCGGGACCAGCGCATGTGGGATGTCTTTTTCCGAAGATCCCGTCACCACATAGTGTTTGATATCTTGTCCGAACTGGTATTGCAGTTGGTAGAGGTAACGCGAGGGTTCGCCGGAGTGTTGGTCATCGGCTTTGGAATTGGTGAGCAGCCATACATCCTTGGCGTAACTGATCATGCGGTAGAAGTTATACGCAAAGATCGCATCCTTGCGCTCGGAGGTAGGTAGTGCCGCTTTGCAGCGGAAGGAATACGGAATAAAACTATTCGCAATACTGTTGCCAGGATAGATATCGTCATTAAAGCCCGTGATGATGATATGCTCAAAGTCGAGGGCACGGGTCTCGAGTACACCCATCACTTGCAATCCCTCGAGCGGCTCGCCGGTGTACGGAATCGTCTCCGTTTGAAGCAGGAGGAAGGCGAGAGAGGTATTGGGCTGAGAGGCGGAAGGGCTGAGAGGCGGATAGGCGGATAGATAATTGTCCAATCGATTGAGGACGGTTTGGATACGATAGACCGCTTCAGAGGCGTCCTCGGGCAGGTATTGCAAGATATCCCGCCAACGTTTATGGTCCTCAGAGAAAATCAAACGCAAATATTCGTCTTTCTCGAAATACGAGGCGGGGATATAGATGAGGTTTTGTTTGACCATCGCCTCTTGGATCCTGCGGCACGCGTCTAAAGAGAGACGCTGTATGTACGGGTGCGACAGAATAGCCAGTACGTCCTTATGATAAAAACCGTGCTCGTTTTTGCGTCGTTGCAGGTCGGTGATGATCTGTATAAGTGCAAATACGGGCGTAGCGGTCAGCGGATAACCCGCCGTCACATTCACTTTCTCTATGTCCGCCGGCAGGGTATGCAGTAGCGGCAGCAGCAGTCGCTCGTCCGGCAGTACCACCGCGGTACGGGTGAGGGGGAGCGGCCGCTCCAGTTGGCTGAGGATCCGGTGTACCTCCTGGGTCTCGCCTACGGTGGAGGTTACCTCTATCCAATGCAGTCGGGGGATATTGATGTCGGTCTTAGGTAGTGCAAAGCGCGAACGGAACGTAGCTTGGTTATGCTTCATAAAAAGCGACGAGCGGTTCTCACCATCCGCTACCCACGGGTGACTATAATCAAAATAGAAGTCCGCCCTGCCGGCGTCTTGCAGGAGGGTCATCAGTCTTTCCTCGCTCTGCGTCAAGGCATTAAACCCGATGAACACAAACTGTTTCTCGGGGTGCTGCTGTAACCATTCGCACTGACCTGCCTCCATTCGTTCAATCACTTCGCGATGCAGCATCCCGTCATACGCCAAGCCTTCGGTCCTGAGTTCGGATTGCAGCCGTTCGTAGATTTGGCCCAGGAACGGGTAGGGAACAAAGTGCGAATCTGCTTGCTGAAAAAGGGCTTCCATCTCGTGCGCCTGGCGGATATTAAGGAAGAAACCCATCGGGTTCTCCACCAGGTGATTATCCACCTCGTTAAAGTCGCCTATCATCATCTTTCCCCAGAAAAGGAACGTGTCCAAATCTTCGGGTTGCATCCCCTGCGATTGTCTTAGTTCGTTGTGGATATGGTGTACGCGCAGCAGTAGGTCGATGGGGTCTACGAGTCTCGTGTTCGTCAACCGGTAGAAACAGTCGTTGATGGTCACCACATCGGGGGCCAGGATGGGTTGTTTGCAAGCCAAAGCCAGGTCGCGTTTGAAGAACAGACCTGCCCGCTGATTGGGGAAAACAAAACAGTAGTTTTTCAGCTCACTGCCTACGTTTTGGGCGAAGAGTTCGGCCAAGGATTGTAAATAACTCATAAACGCTTTGTTTTATCTTCGTAACGATACGCCACGTGCCGCTGGCTTGCGGTATATCCATAAGCAACCGGTCGGGAATGTCACCGCCGATGATCTGCTCCGGATAGATGAGCATCGTACTATGGTACTTTGCTTGCCTTGTCAGCCAGTCGGGGATATGACTGAAGAGCGGGTTATAACTCGGGGTCGATTGACGTGAGGAGATGATCACCCACATATCGTTGGGTTCCAAGTCTTGCTCCATCTTCTCCACTTCGCTCCAGTCGCGCAGTGTGCGGTAGGAGGCCGCCAGGTACTTGCCTTCACGATGGCAGAGGGCGCGCAGGATCGTTTGGGTCTCTTCGTTGGCGTAGAACACTACCTTTGCCCCGATCTGCGTACTCAGACGCCTCAGCTGACCAAAGCAGGAGATGAAGTCGTGCTCTTTCTCCGCATAGGGCGGTACGGCAATCAGCATCTTATCAATCGTATTGAGCGGCTGGTTCTCGTGGTAGAGGGCGATGGATTTAGAGGTGTGTTCCACCATCGCCTCTGCGGCTTTCCAGTCGGTGCATTCGATAATCTCGGTCTCGTGCAAGGACGATAGGTTACTCAGTTCCTTGAGTTCGTTGTGCAGGTCTTCGCCTACGGACCCCATCACCCAGTCGTCTAAGATACGCTCACTCTCGAGGCGTGCGTCCTCTTGCAAGGACAGTCGTTTGGCAGCATATTCGGTTGCGAAGGAGGAGGTGGTGCACAGCACCAGAATCATCACAATCGCCCCATTGAGGATGGCGTCATCAAAGAGGCCCATCTGATATACAATCGTAGCAATCGCCAAGGTGCCGGCAGCGGAAGCGTGACTGAGTCCGAAGATGAGCTGACGCTCGTGGGTGTGCAGTTTAAATAATCCCTGTGCACACGCGGCCGCTAACCATTTGCCGGCGAGTTTGGTACCTATCATCGTGAGGGCTATGATCGTCAGCCATCGCCATGAGCCTACGGCTTGCAGGTTCAGCATCAGCCCCACTTCAATGAGGAAGACGGGTACAAACATACTATTGCCTACAAACGTGATCTGGTTCATCAGTTGCGATAGGTTCGGTATCAACCGGTTGAGGGCTACGCCGCAAAGGAAAGCACCGAGTACCCCGCTCAGTCCCGCCCACGAACACAGCAGTGCCGAGAGCACCATCATAAAGATGACGAGGATAAAGTTAATCGTCGGTTCCCAACGGAACTTAAAACAGATGCGTGCCAGCCAGGGGAAGATAACTAAGATCGTCACCATCGCTCCCGCCACTTTCGCTACCCAAATCAGTAGGGTAGGGATGTCCATCTCTCCCGTCTCAATATGCGTCTGTACCCCCGCCAATACCATCAGCGACAGGGTGAGGGCTATCATCGTTCCGCCGATGGTGATGTTCGTGGCGATGTTCTTCTGAAGTCCGTAACGGCGCACAATCGGGTAGGTCATCAGCGTATGACTGCCGTACATCGCCCCGAGCAGCAGTCCTACCATAGGACTTAAATCCAATAGCCGTGCCGTGAGGTAACCGAGTCCCAACGGCAGCAGGAACGTGAGCAAACCGAAGACTACGGCTTTGCGGTGGTGCTGACTAAAATCATTGATATCAATCTCTACGCCCGCCTGGAACATGATATATAGGATACCCAACTGACCGAACGCCTGAATGGCCGGCGAATCGGTGATGAGGTTCAGACCGCCGGGACCTAAACCTACGCCTACTAAGATAAACCCGATGATGGTCGGGATATGAATCTTACGGCAGAGGATGGGAACGATAAAAATCAGTCCCAGTACGATGACGAGTGCAATCAGTGTTGACATAGTTTGATTACTTCTTTAGCTATACGGGTAGCGGAATCGGTTTGCGCTAATTGTAGCACATTCGTGTGCAATGTTTGGAGGCGTTTATCGTCGCCGATGAGTTCGACCGCGGTCGGAACTAATTGGTCTTTGGCCTCTATATCCTTCACGAGTACGGCAGCATCTTTGTTGACGAGTGCCATGGCGTTGTGCGTCTGATGGTCTTCCGCTACGTTCGGGGAGGGAACGAGTACGGAGGGCTTGCCCAGCAAACAGAGCTCCGAGATCGAACTGGCACCCGCACGGGAGATGACTAAATCCGCTAACGCATACACATCCGGCATGTTACTGATAAACGGGGTCACAACGAGCCCCGGCTGATCCCATAACCCTTCCGCTTGCAGCGATTGGCGTATCTTGTCGAAATAGATTTTTCCCGTCTGCCAGATGACCTGTATCTCTTTGTCGAGTAGCAAACGGATATCCTTCATTAAACTCTCATTGATGGTCCTTGCCCCCAGCGATCCGCCGATGATGAGCAACGTCTTATGCTGAGTGTCGAGCGTCTTGCCAAACTCCTGTTTAAGGTAGGCGATAGCGCCCTTTTTTGTCCCTTGCGTCAGGTTCTGCCGTACGGGATTACCGGTGAGGATAATCTTATCCTTCGGGAAGAAACGCTCCATATGTTCGTAGGCTACGCAAATCGTCTTTGCCTCGTTGCGCAACATCTTATTCGTCAATCCCGCAAACCCGTTTTGCTCTTGCAGCAGAATAGGAATGCCCATCTTAGCAGCGACGCGCATGGCCGCCCCGCTGGCGTATCCGCCTACGCCTACCCCTACATCGGGACGGAAATCGCGAATGATCTTCTTTGCTTGCCTAAGCGAGCGCAGAAGGTTTATCACCACGCGGAAGTTCTTCCAGGGCCGGCTGCGGTTGAACCCTTGTACGGGTAGCCCTACAATCTCGTAACCCGCTTGCGGTACGCGTTCCATCTCCATACGGCCGAGCGCACCGACAAACAGAATCGTGGCCTCGCTGTCCAGTTCTTTAATCGCATTGGCAATACTAATGGCGGGGAAGATGTGACCTCCGGTTCCGCCTCCGCTGATGAGGTATCTCATAATCAATAAGGTAAGTTAGAATCGTCAAAGATGATATCCGGGATATCCTCTTTCGATTGTCGTATCACATTATTTCGCTGTTCACTCTTGAGGGTCTGCTCACGACTCACGCAGAGCATCACCCCGAAATAAACACTCGTTATCAACACACTCGTTCCGCCGCGGGAAATCAATGGTAACGGTTGCCCCGTCACCGGACCTATCCCCACCGCTACCATCATCGATATCAGTGCCTGACAGGTAATCATCAGCGCCAGACCCATCACCATCAACATCGACGCATAGTCGGCAAACCGACTGCTCGCCCAGCAGGCGCGGAAGAGGATGAATAGGTATAGGAAAATAAGCACAATAGCTCCTACGATTCCCGTCTCCTCTACGATGATAGCAAAGATATAATCGGCAAAAGCGAGGGGCAGGAAATCGCGCTCCTTACTGTTGCCCGGCAGTACACCAAAGGGCGATAACCCGCCGCGGGCAATCGCTACCTTAGCAATCGAGCGCTGGTAGTTGTCGTCGGTTAGTTTAAACTCGGCGGCATCGTCCGCCTCGCTCACCATATCGTCGATACGGTTTACCCAGGTCACCGCACGGGACATCATTCCTTTCATCTGCTTATGGGGCCTTACGTACGCAAACTCCACGAAGCAGTAACCTAACGCCAGCACCACTACCGCTACGCCTATCACCGCACCGATATACTTCATCGGTACGCGCGCCAGAATCCATAGGATTACGACAATCATCGCCAGTAGTACCGCCGTTGAGAGGTTATTCGTGAGGATGGGTAATATCGTCAAGGCGGTGATACCTAAGGTCCACCAGAAGTATTTCACTTTCTCCGCCTCCGTCTGCGCCCGTGATAACAAATCCGCCACTACGATAATCAGCGACAGCTTCGCCAGTTCCGAGGGCTGGAACACGAACCCGAACAGATTAAACCACCGCGCCGCCTCGTTGTGGGTCACCACAAACGGGTTACCGGGGATGAGCATAAGGTACATACACACGAGCGAAAAACCGAGGAGTACATACCCGCCCAGACGGATGAAAGCCGTAGGCAGGAACTGAATGAAGTAGGCTGCCACCAGCCCCATACCGATGAACAGCAACTGCTGTCCTATCGGACCCAGAGCCGACTGCTTCTCGTAAACGAGCGTACTGCTCGCCGAGAACAGCGCGATGATCGCTACCGCAATCAACGCGATGAACAGTCCCCAGAAGGTCTTGTCTACATATTGGGTGTTAATGCGTCTTTTCATAATCGTTTGACGGCGTTCATGAATTGGTCCCCTCGATCCTCATAGGACTTGAACAAATCGAAGCTCGCGCAGCAGGGCGACAGCAATACCGTATCCCCTTCCCTTGCTGCCTGATAGGCCGCCTGAATGGCGTCGTTCAGGTTATCCGTCGAGACATAAGGGATACCGAAGTCCTTAAAGAAATCGATGAGTTTTTCGTTATGCAGTCCCATAAAAATAAGGGTGCGACATTTCTGCTTGACGAGGTCAGCAATCGCCTGATAATCGTTGCCTTTGTCCTTGCCGCCGAGGATGAGAACCGTCGGGGTGGTCATCGCCTCCAACGCGTACCAGCAGGAGTCCACGTTCGTAGCTTTCGAGTCATTGATCCATCTCACGCCCCTGATTGTCGCTACATACTGCATGCGGTGACTGACCCCTTGGAACTGTTGCAGCGACTCGCGAATGACGCTGTTTTGGATATGTAAGATCTGTGCCGCAATCGAGGCAGCCATCGAGTTCAGTTGGTTGTGCTTGCCTTGGATACCGATCTCGGCGGTGGGTATAACCAACGGCTCGTAGGTCGGATCGGCTTGTACGACGAGGTCATTCATGCAGATATATGCGGCATTGCCGGAGTCCTCGCTCCCGCCGAAGGGATAGAGGGTAGCGCCGATATGGAGTTTCTTGAGCTCGCGCTCAATCACCGGGTCCTGAGACCAATAGATGAAAGCGTCATCAGCGGTCTGGTTGCGGGTGATGCGGAACTTCGCATTCACGTAGTTCTGGAACTCGAAGTTATACCGGTCCAAATGGTCGGGCGTGATGTTCATCAAGATGGCGATGTTCGCCCTGAAGTCGTACATGTTATCCAGTTGGAACGAACTCAGTTCGATGACGTAGTAATCGTGGTGCTCGTGCGCTACCTGTAGTGCCAACGAGTTACCGATGTTCCCCGCCAGTCCGACATCCAGTCCTGCGCGACGCAAGATCTCGTAGATAAGCGTCGTGGTGGTCGTCTTACCATTACTGCCGGTGATGCAGATCATCTTTGCATTCGTATAGCGGGCCGCAAACTCAATCTCCGAGATTACGGGCGTGCCCTTGGCTTGCAGCGCCACGATGAGGGGGGCTGTCAACGGGATACCCGGACTCTTCACTACCTCGTCGGCATTGAGGATGAGCGCCTCTGTATGGTGCCCGTCTTCCCATTCGATACCGTTTTGTTCGAGCATCGCCCGATAGGTGGGCTGAATGGTCCCCATATCGCTTACGAACACTTCGTACCCTTTCTCTTTGGCTAGGATAGCGGCACCTGTACCGCTCTCCCCGGCCCCTAAAACTACCAGTCTTTTCATATTATCTAATCTTCAAAGTCAAAATCGTTATCGCCGCTAAGATCAGGGTCACGATGCAGAAGCGCAATACAATCTTCGTCTCGTGATCGAGGTGTTTGCGACCTTTGAACAGGATGGTACACGTGGGATCGTTTTTGAGCACCATCTCTACCGACGTGCGGAAATGGTCGTGCAGCGGCGTGCGTTTCCATACGCGGATGTGCTGACCTTTGCGTTTGCCCCATTTATAGACGCGGGTTTGGATGATCACGCTCAGACTCTCCATCAGGAACACCCCGCAGAGGATGGGCAGCAGCAACTCCTTATGGATAATCACGGCACTCACGCCGATGATACCGCCTATCGCCAGTGAACCGGTGTCGCCCATGAAGATCTGTGCCGGGAAACCGTTCCACCAGATAAAACCAATCAGTGCTCCCACAAACGCTGCCAGGAACACAACGAGTTCCTCGCTGCCGGGGATATACATCACGTCGAAATAATCCGCCCACACCGTACTACCGCTTACGTATGCCAGTACGATCAGTGCCGCTCCAATGATGGCGGAGTTACCGGCGCACATCCCGTCGAGTCCGTCGTTGAGGTTAGCACCATTGCTTACCGCGGCTACTACGAGGATGGTGAGTATCACGAAGAATATCCAACCGGCGCGGTACTTATTCGCTTCCCCGAGGAAAGTGAACATGTCCGCGTAGTTGCAGTTGTGGTTCTTAAAAAACGGAATCGTCGTGCGGGTGGACTTGACGGCAGGGGTCTTCTCTACCACCTCGATATTATTCTCGATGCGGGTGTTGACCGTCTCGTTCATCACCGTGGCGGGACTATAACGCAGCGTCAGACCTACGATCAGACCCAGCAGCACTTGACCCCCGATCTTCACCCAACCGTTCAAACCGTCTTTGTTGTGCTTGAAGGTCTTGATGTAGTCGTCTGCAAAACCGATGAGACCCAGCAGCATCGCCGTCACGAGCATAAGCAGCATATAGATGTTGCTCAGTTTGCCCAACAGCAGACAAGGGATGAGGATACTCACCAGAATCACGATGCCGCCCATCGTCGGTACACCTTTTTTGCCTACATTAAACGGATCAATCTTCTCGTCCCGTTGGGTTTCTGAGATGTTTTTGCGGTGCAGTAAGTTGATGAAGTAATCACCAAAGAAAATACTGATTAGCAGCGCAATCACAGCCGCTAATATCGCCCTAAAGGAGATATAGGTCATCAACCTCGCTCCCGGGAACTGCCCTAAATACGAAAATAAATTGTATAACATAATTATAGATACTTTTGTACTTGTTCGTGGTCATCAAAATGATGCTTTACACCTTTGATTATTTGGTAATCCTCGTGCCCCTTGCCGGCTACGAGAATCACATCCCCCGCCTTGGCCATCAGGCATGCGGTCTTGATGGCCGTCTCGCGGTCCTCGATGACGAGGGTGGAGCGCATCTGCTCCTCGCTCAGGCCATCGGTCATGTCTTTCAAGATGTCCTTCGGTTCCTCGTCGCGGGGGTTATCGCTCGTGAGGATCAGTTGGTCGGAACCCTGTTTGGCAATCTGCGCCATCATCGGTCGCTTGCCTTTATCGCGGTTGCCACCGCAACCGACCACGGTAATCAGTTGACCTTTATCGCCGAGGATCTCGTGAATCGTCTGTATCACATTATCCACCGCATCCGGCGTATGCGCATAATCGATGATGGCCGTCCACCCCTTGGGGCTGCGCATCGCTTCAAAACGTCCGTTGACGGGCGTCAGCGTCGAGAGGGTGCGCAGTACATCCAGTTCCTCGAACCCGAGGCACAATGCCGCACCGTAGATGCAGAGCAAGTTGCTTACATTGAACCTGCCCACGAGCGGTACAAACACTTCCTTACCGTTGATGGAGAGCATCATCCCCTCAAACCCTTCCTCCAGTATCTGCGCCTTGTAATCGGCCATCGCGCGGGTGGAGTAGGTGTGTACGGCGGCTTTCGTGTTCTGGGTCATCACAAGTCCGTTCTTATCATCTTTATTCGTCACCGCGAAGGCACTCTTCTTCAAGGCGTCGAAGAGCCGTTTCTTCGTGTCGCGGTAGTTATCAAACGTCTTGTGGTAATCAATATGGTCGCGGGTCAGGTTCGTGAATAGTGCCCCGTCGAAGTCAAGACCTGCGATGCGCTCCTGCGCAATCGAGTGACTGCTGACCTCCATAAAACAGTATGCGCACCCGGCATCTACCATCCGCCTGAGTAAAGCGTTGAGCTCCAGCGCATCGGGGGTCGTATGGGTGCTGGGGACGGCTTCGTCCTCGATGTAGTTAATGACCGTCGAGAGCAGTCCCGCCTTATGACCTAACGCGCGCACGAGTTTATATAATAAGGTGGCAATCGTCGTCTTCCCGTTCGTACCCGTCACACCGACGAGGGTTAACCGCTCGCTTGGACGACCATAGTAGTTGCTTGCCATCAGACCCAAAGCCTTGTTCGTATCCTCTACCTGAATATATGTGCAATCGGGATGAAGCGTCTCGGGCAACCGCTCGCAAACAACGGCTTTCGCACCTTGGTTCACGCACGCCTCAATAAACGTGTGTCCGTCTACGGCGGTACCCGTCTGGGCTACGAACACATCCCCCGTCTCCGTCTTGCGCGAGTCGAACTGCAGTTGACGGATGTCTGTCTCTATACTGCCGTGCACCGCTTTCGTCGTTACACCTACCAATAAGTCTTTGAGTTTCATATCGTTACCATTTTTTGAGTACTAAACTATCCCCCTCAAACGTATAATAATCCGAATACGCTATCGTTCGTTCCGCTACGGCCCTTACTACGTTTCCGCAATCGTATCCGGCATCGTAGGAGGGGTAGTTCTTGGGGTTATTGATCATGCAGATACACGTGTATTGGGGGGCCTGCTCGGGGAAATACCCGACGAATGTCATGCGGTGGTTATGTCCCGAATAATGCCCGTTCATAAATAATTGCGCCGTACCCGTCTTACCGGCTATGGGCACCAGTTCACTCTGCGCCTTGAGTGCCGCCACCTTGCCTTTCCATAGTCTCACGCTCGCGGTACCCAGGTTATTGTCCCATACCACGTCGTGCAGACATTTGCGTATGTCGCTCAGCGTCTGCTCGCTGCAGATGCTCGCCTTGAGTACCTCGGTATCAAACCGCTGTACGGCGTCGCCGTTCTGTTGTATCTCGCTCACCATATACGGCCGAATCATCTTCCCCCCGTTCGCTATCGCGTTGTAGAACGTCAGTATCTGCATCGGACTCAGTTCCACCGAGTACCCGTAGGCCATCTTCGATATCGTCACCGTATCGTTCGGTATGTCAATCCGAGCGGACTCGTACCCCGGTATCTCGCAGTACATCGAGTCCTTGAGACCCATCTTCTCGAGTTTGCGCACCAGTTTACGGGCGCTACCTTCATAGGCTTTCGTGATGATCTTCGCCAGGGCGATATTCGAGGAAACGGCTAAAGCTGACTGAACGGTATAGATTGTATCCTTCGGGTGCGAGTCGTAGTGCTTGGCTGAGAAATATTTCCATCCGTCTTTGTACACTTTGACGGTATCGGTGATGCGCACTTTCCCGTCGTCGAGGGCGGCGATGAGGGCTATCGTCTTAAACGTACTGCCCGGTTCGACGCGCATGACCGCGTGGTTCTGCATCTCGTAATACTGGCCGTTACTCGTGCGGTCGAGGTTACTGATAGCCCGTATCTTTCCCGTTTGGGTCTCCATGAGGATGCAGCAGCCCCAGTCGCCGGCTACTTCCTCGAGTTTGGTCTTAAGCGACGAGGAAACGATATCCTGCAAATCCGCATCCAAGGTGGTGATGATATCCATCCCGTCCTCGGCCTCCTGCAATACCACGTTCTCGTACCGACCGCCTATCTTCTGGCGACGGCTCAGACCGTCCACGCCGCGCAGCTCGACTTCAAAGCGTTTCTCCAACCCTGCATTGCCTTTACCGCTCTCGCCGTAGATACTGCCTATCGTGCGGGACGCCAGTTCCCCGAAGGGTTTGATGCGGCGGTGCTGCTCTTCAAAGGTGATGCCGGACTTATATTTGCCCCGTCGGATGAGGGGCAGCTGTTCCAATTCTTTCTTTTGCAAGAAGTTGATGCGTTGTCCGCTCAGTTTGATCACGCTTCCCGAATACCCTCTGCGGTGGGGCGTCTTAAAACTGGCAATCATCTTCTGCTTATACTCGCCCGGGGTCTTGTCCCCGATGATGCGACTGAGTCCTTGCGCGAGCTCGCCTACGTGCGAATAGAATAAGGTGTCGCCGCCGAGGTGGAGCGCCTCTACCCGCGTGTCCATCATCACGTAATATTGGGGCATACTGCCCGCTAACAATCGTCCCTTGCAGTCGAGGATATTTCCCCTCGTGGCGGGAATGGGCTGGTTATTTTTGATCTGTCCCTCCGCGATGTGCAACCACTGCTCACGCTCCGCGGTCTGGATGAGCACAATCTTCACCAGTACCGCAACGAACCCCGCTACAATCACGAGGAAGATTACGGCAAAACGCAGGATTGTATTTCGTTCTTTATCGCTCATTTATCTATGAGGGCTTTCACCGGAACGCGGTTGACGTTTATCTTACTTTGGTTATTCTTCAGTTCCCGACTGATCGTCGATTGGCGGGTCATCTCCACCCGTTTAGCCGACACGGTGAGGTACTCCATCTTCGCCTCTCGTACCTCCCGCTTGAGGTCACTGAGATGCCGCTGTTGCCGCATCGACTGATAGCCTCCGAGGATATAGAGGAACAGCAGTACCACAATCAGCGCAAACAGCCTATACTGCTTTCGGACCCAGTCCTTGCGCAGTAACTCGCCATTCAATAATGTTTGTATCTTCTGTACATCCATAATC
>CALCGR010000140.1 GCA_937901025.1 uncultured Bacteroidales bacterium | reverse complement strand
CAGAACGGACGCCAGAATTTTATCCTTTATCGGGGACACAAGCGCACCGGAATGGAGGGCGGAATACCCAATGTCCCCCTCACTATCTTGGAGGTTTGTTACGATGATGAAAAGACGCGCGAGATGAAAACCCTGCGTTCCGCCAATCCCATCTTTATCCCTCTGGCGGATGATAGCGAGAAACAATGCGTGAGGATGATTATCGGGGAGATACTCTACAAAACCTTGCGCCACCCCATGGCGGACGAACGTATCTATCAGTTTGTTTCCTTCACCATTAGACAGCTGGACACAACCCCGAAGGCGCAAGCCCTCTTGCGTCCGTTCTTACATCATTTTTCTGAACTCTTGGGTTATGGAGGAGAATGGGTCGAGGATTGGAATGACCTTAAGTCACTCGACCTGCTTCGGGAGATGCTCGATTAACACTTCGTCACAAAGGGTGTCGGAGTCAAGTGCCATTACCTGCATCTGTAACTTATCTTTTTCAACCGTCAGAATGGCATATACCGGTTGTTGCTCATACCGCTCTACCCGAGCGTTTTTTTGTACCTTCCGCGTCCGATGAACACTACCCATCTCCACAAACGGTAATTGACGCGCATACATATGGTCGTGCCCCGTGAAGACCAGGTCCGCTTTCTTTATCGCGTGCCCGATAAAAGCATAGATACCCGCATTAAACCTTCCCTTCGCAATTGAATGCGCGGGATGGTGCATAATCACGATGGTGAATCTCCCCTCCGCTCCGCGGATGGCGTCTTGAACCCATTTATTCAAGCGCGTGAAATGGTGCAGCAGGTATGGGGCAGAAGTGTCGATAGCAATCACTCTCAGGTAACGAAAATCCACCCAATACGTGGAACCTAACCCGTTTGACGGCCCGTTGAGCGGGTTGCGGAACATCGTGTACCAAAGGTAGGGTAGGTAACGCACAAACCCTTTGTGGTACTCGTGGTTGCCGGGGGTGGTCATCACCGGAAGTGTCGCTATCGCGGTGCCCTCCAGGTCTTTGACTAACTGCTGAGCATAGTATGTGTATCCGCGCTCCATCCAATCGCCTACTTGGGCCACGGCATCGAGTTGGGGATACGCTGCTCCCAGTTGTTGATAACGCTCGTGATGGATATCGTTATGCACATCGCCCAAAACGAGCAGACGGAACGTATAGGGTTCCTTCATATCGTACCATACCGAATCCGCATAAATAAAGTTCGGTACCTGCTCTTGTCCAAACGTAGCAAAGGAGTAGGGACGCAAGGTCTCTTCCCACTTCGGTTCGGCCGGATTGCTGAACCAAGCCTTCCAGCGGCAGATACACGTGATGGTACCTGCCACTAGAAGAACTGCACATACAATAATCCACGCTAAGCGTCTACGCATACCTTCGTTTTTAGAACGGAAGATCCGTTGATTCATCGCTTGCCGAGGCGTCAAAAGGCGTCGTGTCAGCAGCGGGAGCGTCTGCGGCCATCGGAGCTACTGCCGGAGCCGGAGCACCTGCGGGAGCAGACTCTACCACCCCTTTCTGGATGCGATAAGCACGGATGGAGGTATACCAACGACCATTGAACTCGTGACTATCGATATCGAAACTGATGGTGATGATCTCGTCTACTTCAAAGGGGTTGTTGTTGATACGGTCTTCACCAAACACTTCGAAGCAAATCTTACGGGGATATTGATCTTGGGTCTCTAAAATAGCGGATTGTGACTTCCACGGATTACCGTTGCGACCCGTACCCTCTTGCAGAGGGAGTTTTTGAATGACTTTTCCGGAAACTTCCATAATTATTCTCCTTTAATAGCGGCTACGCCGGGTAAAACTTTTCCCTCGATGGCTTCGAGCAAAGCACCACCACCGGTGGATATATAACTAACGCGATCGGCCATGCCGAACTTATTGATGCAAGCAACACTGTCACCACCGCCGATGAGCGAATAAGCGCCCTTGTCAGTAGCCTCTGCAATTGCCTCTGCAATCGCCTTACTACCCGCGGTGAAGTTTTCGAACTCGAATACACCGGCAGGACCGTTCCACAGAATCGTCTTGGCACCCTTGATGGCTTGAGCAAAGAGTTCGCGACTCTTGGGTCCGGCATCCATACCTTGCCAACCGGCAGGGATATTCTTACTATCGCAGATATCCGTCTTAGCGTCATTGGCAAATGCGTCCGCGACAACCGAGTCCGTTCCCAGTACCAGGTTCACTCCCTTTGCCTTGGCTTGTGCCAGGATATCCAGGGCGAGATCCAACTTATCATCTTCGCAGATGGAGTCACCAATCTGACCGCCTTGTGCTTTGGCAAACGTATAGGTCATACCTCCGCAAAGGATGAGGTTGTCCACCTTGTTCATCAGGTTCTCGATGATACCGATCTTCGTCGATACCTTCGAACCACCCATGATTGCCGTAAACGGACGACGGATGTTCTTGAGGATGTTATCTACAGCCTCTACCTCTTTCTCCATGAGGAAACCGAGCATCTTGCTGTCCTCGTCAAAATAATCGGCGATAACGGCGGTGGAAGCGTGCTTGCGGTGAGCGGTACCAAAGGCATCATTCACATAGCAGTCAGCGTACGAAGCCAGCACCTTAGCAAACTCTTTCTGCTTGGCTTTCATCTCTTTCTTAGCCTCTTCATAACGAGGATCTTCCTTCTCGATATCCGTCGGCTTACCCTCTTCTTCCGCATAGAAACGCAGGTTCTCGAGCAGCAGTACTTCACCGGCTTTCAGGGCGTCCGCTTGTGCTTTGGCTTTGGCGCAGTCGGTAGCGAATTGTACTTTGGTACCCAGTGCTTTCGATACGGCGTCTACAATCTGCCCCAGACTGTACTTGGCAGCGGGTTTGCCTTTGGGCTTGCCCAGGTGGGACATAATAATCAGCGCACCACCCTCATTGAGGATGTGCTTGAGAGTGGGCAGAGCGCCACGAATACGAGTGTCATCTGTGATAACACCATTCTCATCCAAGGGGACATTGAAGTCTACCCGAACGATTGCCTTCTTACCGGCAAACTTGTAGTTCGAAATTGTCATCATTGTTGTAAAATTTTAGATATTTTTAGTTCATTATTTTTAATCTCTTTTTGCCCAATCAATAGAGGTGAGCCGCCCGCAATAGATATCTGTGAAGGTGGTGGTCAAATAACTGCCGCCTACCAGATAAATATTCTTGTTGTACACAAACGCCGACTGTTTCTGACGGGTTTGATACTCCTTGGGTAATTGGTTCTTCGTTGTATCCGGCACCACCCAGTTCATTCCTTCATCCTCGCTCACTAACATCGGCTGCTGGAAGTGCATCCTGTCGTCCACGCCGCCAAAGAGGAATAACGCATTGCCGTACCAAATCACACTCGCTCCCGTAAGCGAAGTGAACACCGGCGTCTCTATCGAGAAGTTCTTCATCCGGTAACCGGAGGCTTTGGAGTATTCCAGGTTCCAACGGCTATTCAGACTCTTACCCTCTTGCGAGAACCCGCCGATGATAATCGCGCGCTCAATCAAGCCGGTACGGTTAAAACAGGTAGCCGCAAACGAACTCACCGGGAAATCGTCGGGTAGCGGGGCTAGGTGTTCGGCAATCACCAACTGGTCTTCCTCGCCTAAGGAAGCCAAGCGTAATTGCTCGTCTTCGTCCTTTACGATTGCCCAAATCGTATCATTGAAATTAATGAGCATCGTCAAGGGCGTAAATGCTCCCGTTTGTTCTACGGCATCCCATTGATTCGGTGTCTGCGCAATATACAAGGTCTTTCCGTCTAAATAGTACGCCCTGGCCGTCATCGTATCCGCGAGTATGGCTCTTACGTTGCAGTTCTCCGGTAACCCGGAGGGTGTCTCCGGACCCGACCAGTTTTCGCCGTCCGTCGAGGTGTAATAGCGATTGGAGAACCCGTTGTTTACCATCAAACACAATTGGTCGTCCAAGAAGAACGCCTGCTGCTCACTTCCATCCGGATCCGGGGTATAAATTTTGTTCGTTAGTTGACGCCATTCAAACTTATCCGGGTCCTTCGTATGCACCGTTACTTTGATACTATACACTTTTGTGTTCTTTCCATCCGAGGAGGTGATGGACATATATATCGGTTGCCGTGTGAAGTCAATCGTATCGGCCCCTTTAAGTGCGATCGTCTCGTCGGGATTGCTCAGGTGAATAGAGACCGAACCCGGTGTCGCCGCATAGCCGAAACGCGGAATCACTTTGTTTATCTTTGTGCCGTAGAGAATCGAGTCCGGATTATATACCCTACCGGTATCCAAACCCTCATCCACACGGAAGGTGGCAGCGGCTAAACCGGGGAACGAGTCTTGCGGCATAAACGTCATCGAACTCAGTTGTGCCACACTCGAGGTGGTTATCGTGTTCGTTGTGTCGTTTTTACAAGAAACAAGCCCCATCATCACCCCAATCCACCCGATTATGAGAAAAAAGTGATAATTTTTATGATTTTTCTTGCTCATTTGCATTTTTTTTTGTACTTTTGTAGTCGATTTAAAGACAAATTGTCTTTATTGTGTATTTTTTAAGCCTTTATTACTATGCTTTTCGCCGGACAAATTCATGATTTAATCGCTCTGCTCCCTTGGTCTCGCTTACGTAAACAGAAAGCGGCTTTGCGGGAGATTTTGGAACAACGTCGCCGTGTTTATGACAAATCCAAAGCGGCCGAGGACGCGCAAACGCTCTTGCATCGCATTGCGGACCTGAAACAGTTCCAACAAGCTCAAACGGTGCTGCTCTATGCCCCTATCCACAATGAGGTCGATATCAGCGGTTTGCTCGAAACCTATAAGGACCAAAAGACGATTCTTCTTCCCGTGACCCATCGCCGTTGCATGAAAGCG
This sequence comes from uncultured Bacteroidales bacterium, assembly GCA_937901025.1. Lineage (GTDB taxonomy): Bacteria > Bacteroidota > Bacteroidia > Bacteroidales > Paludibacteraceae > Colicola. Next base: position 3,537 of record CALCGR010000140.1, on the reverse strand, counting down.
CATCCTTACGAGGGCGAGGAGAAGATGCATCGCGGCAAATATCGGGTGATGGAGCCGACCACCAATCCCTTCGAAGGGAATATCGATCTCATCCTCGTTCCCGGCGTCGCTTTTGATTATCACTTGCATCGTATCGGCCGCGGAGGCGGTTTTTACGACAAGTTCCTGCGTAAGCATCCGCGTTCCTTCAAACTCGGTGTGGGTTATGACTTCCAACTGCGCAAGACCGCGGTTCCGCACGGGCTGTTCGATGTGCGCGTGGACGCCGTCCTTACCCCTACTAAGTCCATTGGATGCTAGTCTGACTCTTTTGCTGCGCCTCTAATGCCTTGTCCGTTGCTGCCGACAAGTGTTTCTCGCCGGTGCGGTAATAATATATAAGACCATATTCTTTACATAGATTCAACTTCGCAAACGGGAGTTGGTCTTTGTAATAGTTCTCTACTTGATTCCAGATATTCAGGATCAGTTCATCCGCTTGCTTGCGCAACTGCTCCACGTTCTCATATACGCGGTTCGCGTTTTTCTTGTGAAACGAATGATTCACCTGCTGCTCCTTGAAGATATCGTAATACACCTTCACCTTGTTAATCGCCGGATTATAAATCGGGAAGCCTCCTTTACTAATCCGCTCATTCTCCCCTTGAATGATATGTTCTCCCCAATAGAGCAAATCCTCTTCCGTCGACAAATCCGGTACCACATGGTTCTCTACATCCAATCCGTAGAGTTGTTTGTAGTCTTTCTTTATCTCTCCGCGAATGACGGCCAGGTTCAGTACCTGAATGAAATGGGAGATATACATACGGGCATTCTGTACCCCTAAACGATACTCCTTATTCGCGGATGCTTTACTGTCGCGGTTATCGTGATACTGACTAACCAGTGTCTCAAACTGCAACAAGACGCGTTGCGCCTCTTGTTGCGTAGCGTAATCCAGCACTTGCTGACCGTAGTCCGCCTCACTGGCACGCTGTACGGCGTGTTGTAATGCGGATAGACGCGCTTGGTCTGTGTTGGGTAATCTTCTGTAGGGCATAACGATATGTTTTAGGATTGACGATCGGATAATTGTTTGGCTAATGCCTCTAACCGTTGCTTCGCTTCCCCTTCCGGGAAGACGGCTAATAGGTCCAAGGCTTGCGCCGTTAGTTCGGCTATCTTCTGTTCGGCCTCCTCGCGCGCGCACAGGCGATTATATAATAAGGTGACCTCACGAACATCTTTTCCTCTTAACATCTTTTTCTCTTCCTCCGTGGCCTTGGCTCTTGCGGCCAGATAAAGGAACGTCTTCTTTCCTTCCCGAATATCTCCGCCAATCGCTTTCCCGAAGGTGCGCTCATCCCCATAGACATCCAGTAGATCGTCCTGAATCTGGAAAGCCAGACCTAACCGTACCCCTATCTCATAGAGCCGCTGCTGTTGCTCATCGGTTCCTCCGCCGATGATTGCTCCCATCTGTAAGGCCGCTGCTAACAAAACCGAGGTCTTGAGACGAATCATCTCCATATAATCCTCCATCGTTACCTCTTCCTCTGCTCGTGTCTCAAAATCCATGTCGTATTGTTGACCCTCGCATACCTCGGAAGCCATCTTGTTAAACACCGGTAACAACTTCGCTAACTGCTCGCTCGGATAGGACTGTAGTAACTTATAAGCCTCAATCAACATCTCATCCCCCGATAGGATAGCCGCATTCTGACCAAACTGTTTATTCACCGACGGCCGACCCCTGCGCACCGAAGCGTGGTCCATCACGTCGTCGTGTAGCAACGTGAAGTTATGAAACACTTCTAACGCTAAAGCCGCCGCTACCGCGTCCTGCTCTTTGCCGCCGCAGATCGCACAACCAATCAACGCCAAGGTCGGACGCAAACGCTTTCCGCCTCCTGCCAACGCATATTCAATCGGAGCATAAAGTCCCCGCGGCTCGCGCTGCCAGTCCAGTTGGTCAATATACGTGCGAATATCAATCATTGTTCAGTCGGTCTTCAATTATATCCGTCAGCACATCCTTGATATCTAATCCGGCGGCCCTTACCTGCTGCGGGATAAACGAGGTTGCCGTCATACCCGGCGTCGTGTTGATCTCCAGTAGGTTGATCTTCCAACCCTCCGTTAAGATATAATCCGTACGGATGATGCCTTGACAACCTAAGATATCATAAATCTTTAACGTCAACGCCTGTACCTTATCCCTCACTTCATCCGGGATGCGGGCGGGCGTGATCTCATCTACCTGACCCTTGTACTTAGCGTCGTAGTCAAAGAACTCGTTCTTCGACACCACCTCCGTAATCGGGAAGGCTACCGCTTTGTTCTTCGTCTTATAAACGCCGCACGTGATCTCTGTTCCTTTCATAAACGCCTCGCAGATCACCTCGTCCCCCTCCTTAAAGGCGATATCAATCGCCGGGTCGACTTGCTCGATCGTCTTCACCTTTGTGCAACCGAACGAACTGCCGCCTACGTTACTCTTAATGAAACACGGCAGCCCCACTTGCTCTACCACCTGCTCCGCCGTCATCCGCTCGCCGCCTTTGCGCAGCAGTAGACTCGGGGAGATGTTCACTCCGAAATCCTGCAGATAGTGGTTGCAGGCAAACTTATTAAACGTCAGCGCTGCGGCCAACACCCCGCAACAGGAATACGGGATACCCATGATGTCGAAATACCCTTGCAGTAACCCGTTCTCTCCCGGTGTGCCGTGGATGGTGATATACGCAAAGTCAAACCTTACTTTCTTCCCGTTCTTCACGTAGGAGAAGTCGTTCTTATCCAGCGGCAGGGTCGCAACGATCTCCATCTGCCCGTCCGCCATGCGCCATTCATCCACCACTTGCCAATCGTGTTTTCTCAGTGCCACAATCGTCACGTCATAGCGCTCCTTGTCCAGGAACGAATCAATGCCGGCGGCACTGCGTAAGGAGACTTCGTATTCCGAACTGTCCCCTCCTGCTACAATAGCGATATTGCGTTTCATTATCCTAAGTACGTCTTCAATACCTTACTGCGGGGACTGGTGTTCAAGCGTCGGATGGCTTTCTCCTTGATCTGACGCACACGTTCCCTCGTCAGTCCTAACTCGATACCGATCTCCTCCAGCGTCTTCTCCGGACAACCAATGCCGAAGAACTGCTTTAAGATATCCGCCTCGCGCGGCGTTAACTGCGCTAAGGCGCGGTCAATCTCCTTGGCCAGCGACTCGCTGATCAGACCCTTATCCGCATTGGGCGAGTCCTCGTTGGGCATGATGTCGATGAGGCAGTTGTCCTCGCCCTCTACGAACGGGGCATCGACACTCACATGACGACCCGACATCTTCAGCGTATCTGCAATCTTATCTACCGGTATATCCAACTCCTCCGCCAACTCTTCGGCCGACGGCTTGCGCTCGTGTTCCTGCTCAAAACGCTGATAGGCTTTGTTGATCTTATTGAGCGAACCTACCTGGTTGAGCGGCAGACGAACGATACGCGACTGCTCTGCCAATGCTTGCAGGATGGATTGACGAATCCACCATACCGCATAGGAGAT
>CALCGR010000139.1 GCA_937901025.1 uncultured Bacteroidales bacterium | reverse complement strand
GCTTTGCGGCCGTCAGACATCGCCAAGATCACCGTAGCACCTCCGCGAACGATATCGCCTCCGGCAAAGAGCACCGGAATAGAGGACTGCATACCGTCGTTGACGACGATCGTCCCTTTCTTCGATATCTCCAATCCTTCTACGGACGAAGGAATCAGCGGGTTCGGCGATACACCGACGGCTACAATCACCAGGTCCGTAGGGATGGTAATGGTCTTACCCTCTACCGGTACCGGACTACGACGACCCGACTCATCGGGTTCGCCCAGCGTCATGACTTGCAGCACCGCCTCCTTGACGCGACCGTTCTCATCGCTATGATACTCGATGGGGTTATGCAGGGTCATAAACTCGACCCCTTCCTCCTTGGCGTGACGCACCTCCTCGATACGCGCCGGCATCTCCTCCTCGCTACGACGATAGATGATCATCGCATGCTCCGCACCCAAGCGTTTGGCAGTACGAATAGCATCCATAGCGGTGTTACCACCACCGATGACGGCTACGTTCTTACCATAGAGTAAGGGGGTGTCGGTGGATTGAGACGAGGCGTCCATCAAGTTGACACGCGTCAGGTATTCGTTACACGACATCACTCCGTTGAGGTTCTCCCCCGGGATACCCATGAATCGGGGCAGTCCCGCACCCGAACCCACAAAGATGGCGGCAAACCCTTGTTCCCGCAAATCGTCGATGGTAAGGGTCTTACCGATGATGATATCCGTCTTGAACTCGATACCTAAACTCTGCAAGTGCTGTATCTCTTGGTCCACAATACGATTGGGCAAACGGAACTCGGGAATACCGTATTTGAGTACACCGCCTATCTCGTGCAATGCCTCAAAGACCGTTACTTGGTACCCGTACTTGGCCATATCCCCCGCAAAACTCAGACCCGCAGGACCACTGCCTACTACAGCGATTTTCGCTGTCTTTGGGGGTAGAGGAGTAGAGGGGGAGAGGGGTAGGGACGCGCTATGGTCGGCCACGAAACGCTCGAGGTAACCGATGGCGACGGGTTCGTGGTTCATCTTATGATGGATACACTGTGCTTCGCACTGTTTCTCTTGCGGACAAACGCGCCCGCAGACGGCGGGCAGGGACGAGGAAGCTTTGATGATATCCGCAGCCCCTAAGACATCCCCTTGACCTAACTGATGGATAAAAGCGGGGATGTTAATACCCACAGGGCAGCCTTGGATACAGCCGGCGTTCTTACAGTTAAGACAACGTTTGGCCTCCTGCATGGCTTGCGCTAAGGTCAAACCTTGATTGACCTCCGTGCGCAACGACTGTACGCGTACACTCGCGGGGACCTCATTCATCTTCACGCGCGGGAGAGCCGCACGCTCTTTGGCTGTCAGCGGACGGATAGCCTCTTGATAGGCTTCATACGACGCCGCCTCTTCGGGTTTATAGGAACGCAGACGCGAGAGCATCTCATCGAAATCCACCTGATGGGCATCGAACTCCGGACCATCCACGCAGACGAACTTCGTCTGTCCGCCGACGGTCACGCGGCAAGCACCGCACATACCCGTTCCGTCCACCATGATGGTATTGAGGCTGGCCTCGGTAGGGATGTCGTATTTCTTCGTGGTGAGTGCTACGAACTTCATCATAATGGCAGGTCCGATGGTGATACACTTATCTACCTGTTCGCGAGCAACGACTGCTTCGATACCGGCGGTGACCAGACCCTGTTGGCCCATCGAACCGTCGTCCGTCATGATGATGAGCTCGTCAGAGAACTGAGCCAACTCGTCTTTGAGGATAATCAGTTCCGCCGTACGCGCCGCCAGGATGGTAATCACACGATTGCCGGCTTTATGCAACGCCTCGGCTATCGGTAACATCGGTGCAGCCCCCACCCCGCCACAAGCACAGACAACCGTGCCGTAGTTTTGGATACGGGTAGCGCGACCTAAGGGGCCTACGATATCGTGAATCATGTCCCCCTCATTGAGGGCCATGAGTTTAGCTGAACTCACCCCGATACGTTGCACGACCAAGGTAATCGTTCCTTTGGTGGTGTCCGCCGCAGAGATCGTCAGCGGCATACGCTCCGAATGGTCGTCTACGCGAACGATGACGAAATGACCCGCCTTGCGAGAAGCGGCAATCAGCGGAGCCTCCACTTCTATTTGTGCTACGTTCTCCGAAAAGAACCGTTTAGCAATGATTTTATTCATCGTGGATAGTTAAAAATATTTCGTTTCGGCACCAAGGATGGAGGTCAGCAGGTTATTCGCTAACCGACTGGCTCCGAAACGGAAGGATTGGTTATTGAGCCACTCCTGACCTAAGATATGCTTAACGAGGGTATAATGCTGCACGGCTTCCTCCGTAGTGGAGATACCTCCCGCAGCCTTGAAGTTCACCTTAACACCCGTCTTCTCGTACCAATCCTTGATGGCGCGACACATAGCGTACGTAGCTTCCGGCGTAGCGTTGACCGCAATCTTACCCGTAGAAGTCTTAATGAAATCCGCACCCGCAGCCATCGCTAAGATGGAGGCTTTGTAGATATTCTCCACGGACTTGAGAGCACCCGTTTCGAGGATAACCTTCAGGTGAGCCGGTTGAATGGCGGCTTTGATCTCCTCAATCTCGTCAAAGACCTCTTGGTAGTTACCCTCGAGGAACTTACCGATTGACAAGACGATATCAATCTCCGTGGCTCCCTCCTTGACGGTCAGTGCCGACTCCGCTACCTTGACTTCAATAAACGTCTGCGAAGCCGGGAATCCCGCTGCCACCGCAGCGATACCGACCGGTTCGGTCAGCGTCTCCTTCACCGCCGATACCAAAGCGGGATAAACGCAGATGGCGGCTACATTAGGCAGGTTCGGGAACTGCTTGGGGAAGTCATTGACCTTCGAGGTCATACCTACTACTTTCGCGGTGGTATCATCCCCGTTGAGGGTCGTGAGGTCAATCTGACTCAGACACTGTTTCCACACTTCGGGGGTGTTATTCTCCTTAAACTCATCGCGCAAAATCGCCGCGATATCATTCTTCACAGCCTCGTCATTATTCAGACAAGGATACTGTTTAAATAGTTCTTCAAACTTAGACATAGGATATAGATATTTAGGGATTTAATCGACCGATAATCGTTTCGTTTCCGCGTACGGCTTCGCCTACGGATACGAACATCTCCGTATTCTTCGGCAAGTACAAATCCACGCGCGAACCTAATTTGATAAAGCCCATGTGCTGATTGCGTTGGGCTTGTTTGCCGGCCTTGGCGTAAGTAACGATACGGCGCGCCATGGCTCCGGCTACTTGACGAACGGCAATCTGCAGTTTGGACGGCGTCTCAATGACCACGAGCGAACGCTCATTCTCCGTCGAGGACTTAGGCAACCAAGCGCCCTGGTGACGACCTTTCTGGTGCTCCGAGACAATCACCTTTCCCTCAATGGGATACCAGTTGGCGTGCAC
>CALCGR010000138.1 GCA_937901025.1 uncultured Bacteroidales bacterium | reverse complement strand
GCAACTCTATTTTACTTTTGTACTATCCTATGGTTAAGGATATATAGTCCGGCGGGAAGGGAGGTGGCATCCGTTCCCATATACTGTCCCATGACGGAGAAGATACGATGGTCCGGAGCCCAATCGTGTACCTCGTTGAGGGGAGTGGCTTCTTGATATCCCCGAAGGATGGCATCCTTCACGTCCGGCTGGGTCCATTGGGGTATCCCGCGGTCCTTGCCGTCCGTCAATCCCATCCAATAGAACGTAGTGAAACCGGCTTTCTTGGCTTCCCTACTAAACGCTTGCGCAAAAGCATTGAGCTGTTGCGGTTTGGAACCTCCCGAGTCGTCACTGCTCCCCCATTCGCCGATGATAACCGGCGTAAGGTTCGGTGTAGCAAGATAGGTGTTGAGGTTATTCATCGCCGTGGTCAGTTGAGCGACCGAGGCATTGGTGAAGTTCTTGGTATCCCAATAACTATGGACCTCAAAAATAAGATGGTTCTCCACCTCATCCTTCGGCAGTTTCATGTTCTTAAGCGGGTCATTGAGGTGGGTGTTCCACGTACCGTGCCCGTCGCATCCGGCATAGGTATTGATGATCAGGTTACGATAGGTGTTGTTTCCTCCCGTGGCGCGAACAGTCGTCACGAACAGTTGCGCATACCGGTTGATGGCCTCGTAAGCGGACGCCGCCATCCCTGCGTTATAGTGCGAGGGCGTACCATAGGACGCAAAACACCACGAGTTGGCTTTGTCGGTCATCTCGTTATATCCCTCAAAAAGCAAATGCTCATCATAGTCCTTAAACTCCTCGGCAATCTGCTGCCAGATAGCGGCAAAGCGTTCGTGTTGGGTATTGTAATTGACGGTGTCGGCAATCAGCCAATGCGTATTCGAAGTGCCCGTATCGTGGTGGATATTGAGGATACAGTACATCCCTTCGTCTATGACATAATCCACCACCTGCTTGACGCGTGCCATCCAAACGGGGTCAATCGTAGTACCGATAGGGTCTAAGGTAGGCGACCAGATCGTAGAAGACGAGGGCGTGAACGTCCATTGGGTTTTCGTATGAGGATACCAAGTCACGGGCACGCGGATAGCATTGAACCCCGCCTCTTTACACATATGGATGAGGGCTTGGGTCGTGACCACTTGTCCCCAAGCGGTTTCATAATCGGAGGTCTTGCGTTGAGACCATTTCTCTATCCACATGTTCGTGGTATCCCCGCTGTTACTCTCGAGGGTATTGCCTAAGTTCCAACCCACCTGCATATTCACCACCGCCTCGTTGGCGAGTTCAAAGATACTCGATAAAAAAACAAAAAGAAGGATTTTCATAGGTATTCAATTTAAACCATTTTTACTTATCGTACGGGTAGTGTACCCCCCATTCGGCGCGGAGCTCGTCCATGAGTTGCATGATGGCGATTGTTTCCGCATGCGGCATCATCGGCGATTCGGTCAGTCCCGCCTCGATGCAGCGCTTACACTCCATCACCTCGTATTCGTACCCGTTCACGCTATCCGGCAACTTAACCAACCGCTGCGTCAGTTGGTAATCGTTATAGACCTCCACGCACTCGGGACAGTTGACGTTATCCACACGGATATACCCCGTGGTACCGCTGATGATACCCTGACGGTCATTGAGCGTCAACGCACCCGCTTGCAGGTTCGCCATCTTACCATCCCGATAACTGAGCGAGATGGATTCCATCATATCCATCTTTGTCGGACCGAGATGGCAGTTAGAGACCCTTTTGACGATATCCGTACCGAAATACATGCGGGCGAAATTCAGCACATACACCCCTAAATCCAGCAACGCTCCACCGCATAAGTCGGGTCTGAGGATACGCTCCTTATGCTCCATGTTATAACACAAGGTCGCAGTCAGTACCCGCGGTTCGCCTATCGCTCCCGCAGCCAATAACTCACTAATCTTATGCGACAAGGGCATATAACGAGTCCAGATAGCCTCGGTGATAAACAGATGCTGCTCATCCGCATAGTCAATCAGTTCCTGCGCCTGCCGCGCATTCGCCGTAAACGCTTTCTCAACAAGCACTGGTTTGCCGTGCGAAAGGGCCAGACGCGCATGCTCGTAATGATGCGAATGCGGAGTGGCGATATACACCAAGTCCACCGCCGGATCCGAAACCAACGCCTCATAGCCCGTATGAGCTACGGGGATATGATTGAGTTGAGCGAATCGACGGGCTTTCTCGCCATCGCGCGAGGCAATAGCGTACACTTCCATATCGGAAAGCGGAGCCAAGGCATCGGCCATCTTTTGGGCTATCCATCCGGCTCCGATGATACCTACTTTAAAACTCATAGACTAATCGTTTTTTTCCAACGGATATCGCGCGACGATGATCCTACGTATATCGTATATTTGCCCTTATTGGTCACAAACCGATGCTGTGCCTCGTCCCAATACCCCCACTCGTCGGGATGGAGGGTAAGGGTGACTTCCTTACTTTCACCGGGTTCGAGATACACTTTCTCAAACGCCTTCAATTCCTTCACCGGACGCACTACGGTCGGTTTGTTCTCACCGATATATACTTGTATCACCTCCGCACCCGCCGTTTCCCCTGTGTTAGCCACGCTAAAGTGTAGAGTGTAGAGTGTAGAGTTTAGAGTAGTTGAGAGTGTAGAGTTGAGAGTGATATTTGAGTATTCAAACGTAGTATAGGAAAGGCCGTGACCGAAGGGAAAAGTGGGTGTGAGTTTTGCTTTGTCGGCATAGCGATAACCTACATATATATCCTCGCAATATTCCTCAATCATACTATCCTCTTTGATGCCGGGATAGCCGAGGTCACCATATTGGTGCGCCGGATAGTCGGTCAGTTTAGGGAAGATAGAGTACGGCATTTTGCCACTCGGATTCACATCGCCAAAGAGCACATCGGCCATCGCGTGTCCCGCTTCGGAACCCAGGTACCAGGCTTGCAAGATGGCGGGCACTTGTTTAGCCCAAGGCATCGCCACCGCATTCCCGCTGACATTCACCACTACGAGGTTCTTATTAGCCTGATAAAGAGCAGCAATCAGTTCGTTCTGCCCGTAAGGTAATTCGTACGACTTACGGTCCACCCCTTCGCAGTCCTGATGACCGGACTTATTCAGTCCGCCGATGTAGATAACCACATCCGCCTCTTTGGCTTTCGCCACCGCCTCGGCTTGCAGTTCCGCCGCCGAACGGTCTTCGGCAAGATTCACCGTCATCTTATCTTGTTCCAAATGCGTGATACCTACATATCCGCGGGCGTAGTCAACCATGATACCCGCTTGTGCAGCACGTTCGGTGATACCCTGCAAGGGGGATATCTCCCGTTGCACCTTCAGCGACGACGAACCGCCACCGACGGTCATGGGAAGGATAGCGTTTTCACCAACGACGAGTATTGAGTGTAGAGGAGTAGAGGAGTAGAGGAGTAGGGGCAATAATT
>CALCGR010000137.1 GCA_937901025.1 uncultured Bacteroidales bacterium | reverse complement strand
TAAGGTTTTCGAGCCTGTAGATCAGGATAATACAGAGTCCAATAATACTTCACAAAAATCCAATTCAGCATACCTGGCCATTGATGCCGCCTTGGCAGAAGTGGATAAATCCGGCAATCAACCTGTACCCTTACATTTGCGTAATGCCTCCACCAAACTAATGGAAGAATTAGGGTATCATGAAGGATATCAATATGCCCACGATTTTCCTAATCATTTCGTGCATCAACAATATATGCCGGATGAACTCAAAGATACTAAATTCTGGCACCCACAAGGTAGTCCACAAGAACAAAAAATAGCAGAGTGGATGAAATTTCTATGGGGCTCGGAAAATTGACCCACGTCTAAAATGGCAGGCATATATATACATATTCCTTTTTGCAAGTCGCGGTGCAAATATTGCGACTTCTTTTCTACTACAATGTTGGGGAAAAGAGAAGAATATGTAGATGCAGTACTTGCGGAATGGCGGGAATGGCAGTATCATAGTGATACATGGCTTCATCCAAAGACATTATACATAGGCGGAGGGACTCCCAGTGTATTAAAAATAGATGACATTGAGCGATTGGTAAGGGGTATTGCTCAAAATGTTGAGAATATGGAGATTACAATAGAAGTCAATCCCGGAGATTTGAGTATAGAAAAATTGAGCAGACTCAAGCAGATTGGAATTAACAGGCTAAGTATGGGCATACAATCATTTGATGATAGATTGTTGCAACTCATAGGCAGGAGACATACAGCACAAGAGGCATATCTAGCCGTAAGAAACGCCCAAACGGTTGGATTTGAAAATATAAGTATTGATTTGATATATGGTCTCCCTACCCAAACCTTAGAAGTTTGGAATAAAGACATACAAAAGGCATTGACACTGGAAGTTCCGCATATTTCATGTTATTGTTTGAGTTATGAAGAGCGTACACCTCTCACACAAATGCTCAAAAAAGGTGAAATTGAAGAAATAGATGAAGATACTGAAAATGCGATGTATGACAGCACCCATACAATTTTGACTGCGAATAAATATGAGCATTATGAGATTAGTAACTTCGCAAGAAAGGTCTTTCAATCGCAACATAATTCAAATTATTGGAACGGAACTGCCTATTTAGGGTTGGGAGCGGGTGCGCACTCGTTTGACGGGCTAAAAAGATGGTGGAATCCCTTGGATTTATCGGGATATTTAAGGGGCGTTACAAAACATGATTTGCATCGCGAAATGGAGGAATTGACACCGGAACAGCAGCGTATAGAAACTATTATGTTGGGTTTGAGAACGAATAAAGGGATAGAGAAACAATATGTTGAGGCACAAAAAGCAGAAAGATATGTCAAACAGAAGTTACTGAAAGATACGGGAGAGAGATATGTAGCAACACTTGAAGGAACACACATACTTAATCAAATAATCAGCGATTTAATATAAAAACAATCAATCAAAATACAAATAATATGGACAATTTTAAACGAAAGTTTTTAATATGGTTTTGGGGGTTGATAGGGACTGGCGTGTTAATAGTTTTTCTGGTTTTTTGGATGATTTCTAAAGGATGGTTGGGTTATTTGCCCCCTTTGGAAGAACTACAAAACCCCAAAAATAGATATGCCAGTGAGATATTTTCATCTGATATGCAGTCCTTGGGACGCTATTATCAATATGAGAATCGTGTAGGTGTCAAGTATTCGGACCTGTCCCCATATTTAATCAATGCATTGATCGCTACCGAAGATGCACGTTTCAGTCAGCATACAGGAGTAGATTTCAAGTCGTTCTTCCGTGCGCTATTGACGCTTGGTCGTGCCGGTGGAGGCTCAACCATTACCCAACAATTAGCCAAACAATTGTGGTCACCAAGGGCAAGCAATGTATTTGAAAGGCTATTGCAAAAACCTAATGAATGGGTAATTGCAACTGAATTGGAACGATTGTATTCCAAAGAAGAAATCCTGCTAATGTATTTGAATCAATTTGACTTTTTATATGTTTATTTATATTTTTTTATTTTTAATAATTATTTTTATTTTAATTATTAATTTTAAATATCAATAATTTATTATAAAAAATAAATGGGGATTGGGGATTGGGGATTGGGGATTGGGGATTGGGGATTGGG
>CALCGR010000136.1 GCA_937901025.1 uncultured Bacteroidales bacterium | reverse complement strand
AATTATTTGCAAATATCGAAAAAAAGTTGTAATTTTGCAGCGTAAAATTGTAAAAACTATCGTCCGGTAGACGTAACTTGCCCATCGCTCACGAGATGTAACTATGATGAAAAAGATTCTATTACTATTACCTTTAGTTTTGCTTGTCAGTTGTGGAAAGCAGTCTAATTCCGATGGTTTTAGTTGGGATAAAGCAACTGTCTATTTCCTTTTAACCGACCGTTTTTATAATGGCGACACTACTAACGATAACTCCTATGGTCGTGTGACCGATTATGGTTCTGAACGCCTCAATGCTTCTACTTTCCACGGAGGCGATTGGGCAGGACTATACCAAAAAATCCAAGATGGATACTTTACGGATTTAGGCGTTGATGTCGTTTGGCTTACCGACCCTTATGAACAGATACATGGTTGGACAACGGGAAGCGGCATTGTCAATGATTTTCCGCACTACGGCTATCACGGTTACTATCCGCTTGACTATACCCAAACTGACGCTAATTACGGCACAGTAGAAGAACTGCACAAGGTCATTGACGCCCTGCATGCACAAGGTATACGCGTGATGATGGGAGCGAATATCAATGATGTGGGTTATCCTACTTTTTCTGACTATAATGCTTTTTATAGCAATGGCAACACGATTGATGAGCAATGGAGACTTGATAGAGGGCAGGAGTATTTCGATACCTTGACAAATGCCTATAACTGGTCTCGTTGGTTCACAGACGAGTGGTTGCGTCGCCCACTCTCGGAAGACGAATTGGCAGCCTTGCCTGATCCTCGATTGGCAACCACTATTTATGGTCTTCCCGATGTTCTCACCGAAAAAGAAGCACCGGTCTCTCTTCCTTTATTTTGGAAAGACAAATGGCAACAGGCAATAGGCGACAAACGACAAGAGAAATATACATGGTCAAAGATGGTGACATTACGCAAAGACGCACAACTCGCCCCGACGGAGTATGTTATTCGATGGATAGCTGCTTGGGTAGAAGAGTTTGGTATTGACGGCTATCGTTGTGACGTGGTAGAGTATGTCCATCCCGAACGTTGGCAGCAACTTTACGAGACAACCAACACTGCGTTACAATGTTGGCGTAAAAACCACCCTCAAGACCCTGCGTCTCAATGGAAAGACGATATTTATTTTACCGGAGACCACGAGGATGCATATATCACTCGCCTTCCCGAATACGAAGCTGTGGGCTTCAAATCTATGGTAAATATGATGTTCCCTAAAGACGGGAATCTATCGACTATCATTCCTGTATGGCAAGCCTATGCTGATTCAATGAACCAATGGCGCGAACAGGGACACGAATGGTATCCCTTCTCTTATCTTAATAACGCTTATTTCCGAGATGCCGATATGGCACACATGGACCGCTGTGCTATTACTTTCTTGCTTGCTCCCGGAGCGGTACAGATTTTCTATGGCGACGAGACCAACCGTCCTATGTCTGATGCTCGTAATAATGTTGATGCTGCTCAAGCGTTCCGTTCGGATATGAATTGGCAACAGGTTACAGGTAAGAGACTATGGGACATTTATAGCCAGTTATGTCATCTACGAAAAGCACATCCGGCTATTGGAGCAGGACAACAAACTATCATTGATAATCATACCGTATTGCGAACGTTAGAGAATGATACCGTATGCATTCATTTAGACGATAATCAAGTAACTATCGGTTATAACAACAATCAAAAAGCCGAATCTCTTGTTATTGACTTGTGCGATGACGCACAACCTCAATGAAGAGACCTTTACGCGTCTTTTGTAAGGGGAATATTGTCTTTTATATAGGGTAATGTAAGTGTAATAACGTTACCTGACAGAGACATCACCGAAACGTTACCGAAGGATCACCGAACGGTCTTCGTTCTAAGCCCTTGGCGGAATTGGCGGAGTTGGCGGTTTCGTGAACAAACTATCCTGTCCGGGAAAATTCGGATTAAGAACCTAATCCCCTTATTTACAGTCTTGTAACAGCGTGAGGGTATGTGAGGGAAGTTGAGGAATATTTTGGGTGGCGAGGTGGCGAGGGTGGCGATGGTTTTATAAACCCCACCCGCGCGTATGTGTGTATAGAGTTTTGAAAAGTATCGCCACCATCGCCACCCAAAGCACTATCGCAAGCGTGTCTGTTAACGTAGCACTAACGTAGCATAATAGGCCCTACGTAGGCTTGACAAATGCTTGATTTAGCCTTCTTCACCCATAGCACCCCCGTAGCGTCATTGGACAGCCGTAGGCCCTGCGTGGGCTATACAAATACTTTCTTCACCGAAAACAAGCAAGATCTGTATCGGTAGTAGAACAAATCTTCCCCTCACTCCACCCCCAACGCAATGGGGTGGTTAAAGTCTGCGTATTGGTAGTATGTAACCGCTCCTTTTTCTCGATTATAGACCATCGTCCAACGCGTAAAATCCTTTGAGGCTGCCGCAGCAATCGCCTCCGTAATAGTCGCCTCACTCATCGCAGGTTGCCTTTTGGCGGCACATTGCAACAAGTCGTAACGGCGATGCGAATCCTCAAAATAATCAGACATGTTCTTCTTGCGCGTATCAGCTACATAATGGTTGGTACAGATAGCCGTTGGTTCCACCGCCATCTCGTCATCCACCCACTCTACCACGACACTATGTCCCTCCGCATCGCTTATCGCCAAGTGATGAGCCAAACCCGCATCGGAATGCATATCCCATTGACCCAACATAGCCACCGCCTCGTCAGTTGTAGCCGCCTTATCCAACAAAACACGGATAGCCGTCGTGGTCGTCACATCGGTGCGGTCAGTGTGCTGATTGGTCACATCCTGATCCCCCGCGACAAGGTCGGCGACATAAAGCCCTTTCTCGTTACAACCGTCCAAGGGCACATAGACACAAGCCGTCAGCATAAGACGGCTGACGAAGGAGCCCGTCGGCTGAAAATCCTCGCCAAACCCTAAAAAAGCGAGTTGAGTGGTGGCAATAGAGGCATACCCGTTTTTTGGCCGGTTCCTGACGACAACGATATCCCCCTGCCCGTCGGGCCAGTCAAAATTGCGGGCAGTCAGGAATTGCCCCTGTTCATCGGGAGCCGTGATAAAACTGCAACCGAAGACATAGCCGGCAGCCTCGGCAGGGGACGAGGCACCGCCTTTGGCGAGGAACTTGTCTATCCCGTCATCTCCCTCAAAGGACAGCATATACATTTGCTCGGCGATTTTCTCCACCGACAAAGCCGCCCGGATATAGGGTCGTTTAAGACCACAAACAACGCCTAAAACAAGGACTATCGCCCCGAAAAGCGATAATCCTATGATCATTCCTTTTTTCATCTTACTTTATTTGCCGGATGGACGACATGTCCTTGGTATCGTTTTGGAGAATAACCGGATTGCCCTTGTAGAAGACCTTCGAGGCGTCCCGCGACTGGGCATTCAACGTGCCGGTGACATAGACGGTCGCCTTACTGGCATCGGTGCAATAAAGGGTCAGATGCTTGATCTCGGCCTCCTTAGCCTCCACCCGACTGGCATCACTGATACGCATATTCACCGTTCCGAAAGAACCTTTTACCGTGGCTTTCGAAGCGTCTTTGACGACGAGCGAGCGCAATTCAGGCATTGCGATTTGTGGCAAGTTAGGAACCGGACGATAATGCAGCCCCGTGATATAGAGAACACTATCCTCCACCCACGCTTGCATACCCAACGGATGGTCTGCCTTAAAAGAACAAACACTATCCTGCCGTATCTCTACCGAACAAGCGTCGGAAACCTTGACCGAATGCCAACCCTCATTAATGATAAGGGGCTGGGCATCGACCGCATCCGGATGGTCGTTCAAGATATTTGCGACAAAATCTTGGGCATTTTGGAAGTCAAGACCTCCCTTGACCGCCATCCAACTCGTGCCGGCAATAGCGGCGAGCCACAGCAAGACAGTAATCAACCAGAATTTCGCTTTCGGGAAAGCCTTGTCGCGGATAAGACAAACGACGGTGTGGATAATCATACAAAGCGGCAAGATGACTACCAGCAAGGCACAGATAATACCGATCATCGGTCTTGCAAAAGCGGCTCCGACAGCAAAGAGGGTGACGCACACCACAAAGAGCACAAACAGGATGACCAACAGCGGGAAAGCGCATACCGTTCCCGCAAGGAAAAGGAGCAGTTTAGCAAGCGGCGTAATCGTCGATTTGTTACGCGGTTTGATGTTCGGACGGTTGGCTTGACCGAAATCCGAAGGTTGCCCTATCTGGTCTAAGATGGGGCGTAGGACAGCGAGTGTCACCACACGCTCGGAGGTAAGGAACAGTTTTTGTCCGATGAGTTCGGAGATACGGGCTTCGATATCTTCAAGGACCTCTTTTTGCTCGTCTTTGGGGAGGCGACATTCGATATCTTCCAAATAGGTTTTGATGACCTCGTAGGCATCTTTGTCCAAGGTATAAGCAATACCTGATAAATTTACATTGACAGTTGTTTTCATAATGAACAGATTTTTTCGATAGAACCATGAATTTTCTGCCATTCCTCTTTGAGTTGAGCGAGAATGAGTTTCCCCTCATCCGTCAGGGCAAAATACTTGCGGGGCGGACCCGACGTAGACTCCTGCCATCGGTAAGACAGCAGGCCCTCGTTTTTTAAGCGAGTCAGTAAGGGATAAAGAGTACCTTCAACAACCAACAAGTCCGCCTTTTTTAGTGCCTCCAAGATATCGGAAGTATAGGCTTCTTGTTGGTCAATGATGGTAAGAATACAATACTCTAAAACCCCTTTACGCATTTGGGATTTTAGATTCTCAATCATTGCTCGTCAGGGTTTGGCATTACGATACAAAACAGGATATACAGAATCAATCCCGGGAAGGCCGCGGTAAAGAGACTCAACAGCAGATAAACCATACGGGTGAGGGTTACCTCCCAACCTAAATACTCAGCAATCCCGGCACATACTCCGGCCAACATTTTGTTACTCGACTTGGTTAACTTACGATTTAAATTTTCCATAAAACTAAAATTTTAAATTGTTAATAAAAATATGAATAAATCTTCATTCTTCAATCTTCAATCTTCAATCACTTCCCTATTCCTCCACCACCGCCTAAGCGGGAAGCTTCGTCACTGACTCCTACTTTACGCTGTTTCTGCATCTGCTGCTGACCGAACAGCCACACCACGCCGATGCTCACACGCTGCATATTGAGGTTGGCATATACATTGGAATAATATCCGTCTGCTAATCCCAAAATAGTCTCATTCACTATATAATCGGACCTTAGTATATCGCTCACTTGAACAGAAAGCGTCACTTGTTGAGGCTTCCATGTCTTTTTGAACGCGAAATTTATGCCATAATTACCCTCATGCCGTTGATAACCTATCACCATCGGTGCATTCCACCTGCCATCTACACTCATTTGTATCTCTTTCGGCAAGTAACCGGTCAAAGACCCATACACCTGCCCCCAATGATGCCGTTGTACATAGTCCTCTTGACCGCGAGAGATAAAATTAAAATAAGACGCATTCACCGTCAATGCCAACCACGCGCCATTGACTTTATGTTCATCATCGAACTTCGGAACGATTGGTAACTCGGTCAAACCCAGCATTCCGCCATGGGTGGTACACGTGCCGAAGTTCACCCACATCTGCTGTTGGTCACCATAAGGCAGCACTTCGGCTTTTTGGTTTAACATATTTTGGGTATGAGCAAAATTAAATGCCAAGCTCACATATTGCGACCAACCAAAATTGATATCCACCTGATGGCTGAACTCGGGTTTGAGTGCCGGATTTCCTACGGTTATGGTGTGGGGATCAAGATAGGTCACAAACGGATTGAGCTGGTAGTAACTCGGACGTTTGATACGACGCGTATAACTGAGACTCATCAACCATTTCTCTGCCGGAGCATAACTCACAAACGCCGTCGGGAAGAGATTAAAGTAGGAGTATCTGCTCGTTGTATCAGAACTGATCCAGTCCCCCACGCTATACGTATATTCGCCACGTAAACCGAGTTTAGCTGTCACTTTCTCCCACTGCTTAGAAGCCGTTATATAGGCCGCAGCCACGTGTTCATTGTAATTAAAATCGTTATTCGATGTATGCGTCTTGTCCGCCAATAAACTATCCGTTACCATGCGGTTGACAGAACCCGAATAGACGTACTTCACACCGGCTTCCAACATACCCGTTTTCCAGAATCGCGTTTGGAAGTCGAGTTTTGCGTCCGCGATATTGTTATATTGTTTCGACTCAATATCCAGTCCCGGCACTACCGGACGGGTATAAGGCGTAGCTTTATCAACGTATGCAAAGTTTCGTTGCGAATTGAATGAACGGTTATAGAAACGGATATAGTCTGCATTAACCGTCAGTTCGCGAGAGAGCGAATCGCAGAACACGTGAGTGAAGTTCAAATTGAAGTTGTGTTGGGGACCATAATCCGACTGCCTTCCCTTCGTTGCGATATATTGGAGGTACTCATTATTGTATTTTATATAAGAGTGCATCTTACTCGTATCGTCCGCCCCGCAACCGTGAGTAAAGAACGGAATATTGGCAATGAAACCGAAAGTGTTGACGCTATCAATATACCAGTCGTTACTCACCCGAAGCGAGTAGTATTGCGATTGGTCCTCATATTGCGACATTCCCCTCATCGACAACGTGTCTTTCGGCTCTTGACCTACCGCACCTACCGGTTGCTTATTCTGCGTAAGCGGCGAATAAGACAAGTCGTTATAGGCTTGAATAAGGGTCACGTTTGTATAGGTCTTGGCGGTGCGATAATTGAGATTAAGGTACACATTTTCCGTAGAATGGAAACGATTCACGTCTTTAAAATACATACCACCATAATTAGCGCTAAGTATGCCGTTGAGCCCGCGCATCTTAGTTCGTTTGAGTTTGATATTGATGATTCCCCCTTGCCCGGCAGCATCATATTTCGCCGACGGATTGGTGATTATCTCGAGTTTCTCTATCATCGTTCCGTTTGAACCGGTGAGCATAGCGTTGAGTTGGGCACCGCTCATATAGGAGGGACGACCATCAATATACACTTCCACCGACTTACCGTTAACGGTTATGTTTCCGTCCTTATCCACCATCACCCCCGGAGCTTTTTTCAATATCTCGACACCGTTACTGCCGATAGCAAAAGGCGACTCCGACACGTTCATCACAATCTTATCCCCTACCCGCTCCACCAAAGGACGTTTAGCACTTACTTCCACCTCCTTCAACTGCGCCGTCGTTTCGTGCAGAATGAAATCGTGCGACTTATCCCTCTCGCGTAAAACATAATATTGTGCCTCGTAACCCACAAACGATGCCGAAAGGATATATTTTCCACCCTCCCTTTTGGGGAGGATCGGGGTGGGGCTGCTCAACTCTAAACTATACGCTCCATTCTCGTCCGTAATCGCACCGGCAAGCAGGGTACTATCGGCACCCATTAACGAAATCGTTGCATAGGGCACCGGTTGTCCCGTTGCCCCATCAACGACCTTTCCGCTCAGCGTTTGTGCCCTCAATCCGAGCACCTGAGCCATCAATAATAATGTAAATAAAATACGTTTCATCTATTCAAATATGTCATTTTTCATTCTTCATTAGTCATTCTTCATTCGAAATCCGGTGCAAAATTACTGCTTTTTTCAGTATTATGCAATACATAGTACTAAAAAAGTGTAAAATATCTCTATTTTGTAAACTAAAAATAGCAAAATGAGCGATAGTACTTGCATATATCAGAAAAAATCCGTACCTTTGCACTCGCAAAGGTTTTTTAATAACAATACACCATGATTTACGATTTTACTTTTTACAATCCCACGCGGATTCACTTTGGAAAGGGAGCGTTAGCTCATCTTAAGGACGAACTCAGCCAATACGGCGAATCTATCTTACTCGTTTACGGCAAAGCCTCCATCAAGAAGATCGGTTTATACGATGAGGTGATGGCTATCCTCAAAGCCGCCGGTAAGCATGTAGTGGAACTCAGCGGAGTAAGTGCCAACCCGCGTTGGAGTGAGGTGGAAGAAGGATGCCGTTTGGCAAAAGCCAATAAAGTGGATATCATCCTCGCCGTCGGCGGAGGTAGTGTGATTGACTGCTCCAAAGGTATAGCCGCTTGCACCTACGCTTCCGGCGATGCATGGGACCGCTATTATATCCATCAAAACCGCGTGGATAACGATATTATCCCCATCGGTACTATCCTCACTATGGTCGGTACCGGAAGTGAGATGAATAGTTCCTCCGTAGTAACCAACGAAGAGCAGTACCTTAAAATCGGTTGCAGTTTTGATGACCGTCTCAATCCGCGTTTCTCCATTCTCAATCCCGAATACACCTATTCCGTTCCCCAATATCAAATGGTGAGCGGTATCTTCGACATCTTCTCGCACCTGATGGAACTCTATTTCTCAGGCGAAGACGACAATGTCTCTGACTACCTCATCGAAGGAGATATGCGCGCATTGATTGTCGCTGCACGTAAGGCGATTGTCAATCCCAAGGACTACGAGGCACGCAGTAATATTATGTGGTGCGCTACGGTCGCCCTCAACCGGATGCTCGGTGTGAGCAAAGCCCAAGACTGGATCACGCACCAGATAGAACACCAGGTGGGTGCTTATACCGATTGCGCCCACGGTATCGGTTTAGCGGTTATCACACCTGCCTACCTTACGTATATATATAAATATGGTCTGCCAAAGTTCGTGCGCTATGCTGTCAATGTTTGGAACGTTGACCCGGCGGACAAGTCCGACGAAGTCATTGCTCTCGAAGGCATCGCTGCTTTGGCATCGTTCATCGAAGAAATGGGTATCCCGACCACCCTTCGCGAGTTAGGCGTAACAGAAGAGATGTTTGAACCTATTGCCCGCACGACGGAACAGAATATTATTGACCGGTACGGCGACGGCACAACCGGCTATCGGAAGATTCGTCATGACGATATTTTAACGATTCTACAAAACTGTTATTAATATGAAAAAAGTTGTTTTAATTGCTATGTCAATGATTATGATGATGGGATGTAATCAACCCAAGGGAGTCGGTATTCGCACCGAAAACTTAGACACTACCGCTGTTCCGCAAAACGATTTCTATCAGTTCGCTACGGGCGGTTGGCAGAAACTCAACCCCCTTACGGACGAGTATAGCCGCTTCGGCAGCTTCGATAAACTCGGACTCGAGAACCTCGAACAAGTCAAGGACCTCATCGCCGAGATAGCCGAACACGAACCCTCCTATAAACGCGGGTCCGTCGAACAGAAAATAGCGACCCTCTATAACCAATCCATGAACATGGAGCGCCGCAATAACCCGGACGACATCTGCGCCTTCGTCAATGACCTCAACGAGAAAGTGGACGCCTACCGCGCTGTCGCTGCTGACCGCACCGAACGCAGCCGACTCCTCGGTGCCGCCATGGAATACGGCCTCTGGACCCTCTATGTAGAAGCCGACCCGGGTAACTCCTCTATGAACCTCATGCAAGAGGCGCAAGCCGGATTTAATCTGGGCGAGAAAGAGTATTACCTCGACACCGACAAGGCCACCTTAAAAATCCGCAAAGCCTATCGCGAATATATCACTAAACTCTTCGGCGTCTGCGGTTACCTCGACGGCAAGCAATGCGCCGACATCGTATTGCGCCTCGAGACACGCCTCGCTACCGCTGCCCTCAATAACGTCGAACTGCGCGACCCGGTCGCTAACTACAATAAGATGAGTCTTAATGAACTCCAAACCCTCTGCCCGCAAGTCGACTGGACTACCTACTTCACCGCCATGGGCTGCATGCCCGATAGCATCAGCATCGGACAGATACGCCACCTCCAAGAGGCCTGTAAAATGCTCGACGAGGAGTCGGCCGATGACCTCGGTGTGCTCTTTGCTTGGCAGATGATGGACGGCGCCGCCAGCTACCTCAGCGACGAGTTCGTCAATACCTCCTTCGACTTCTACGGACGCGTACTCAGCGGCAAGAAAGAACTCAGTCCCCTCTGGAAACGGAGCGTCCACGTGGTCGATGGCGTCCTGGGCGAAGCCGTAGGACAGATGTACGTCAAGAAGTACTTCCCCGAGGCTAACAAAAAACGGATGCTCGCCCTCGTCAAGAACCTCCAGAAAGCCTTCGGCGAACGCATCGCCGCACAAGACTGGATGAGTGACTCCACCAAGACCCTCGCCCTCGATAAACTCAATGCCTTCACCATCAAGATCGGCTATCCCGATAAATGGCGCGACTACTCCAAACTCGATATCGACCCTACCCTCACGTTCTATCAGAACCTCATGCGCGCCGCCAAGTTCGAACAAGACTATAGCCTCAGCTACCTCGGCCAACCCGTCGATAAAGCTAAATGGTATATGAACCCCCAAACGGTCAATGCCTATTATAACCCTACCTCCAACGAGA
Source organism: uncultured Bacteroidales bacterium (assembly GCA_937901025.1). Taxonomy (GTDB): domain Bacteria; phylum Bacteroidota; class Bacteroidia; order Bacteroidales; family Paludibacteraceae; genus Colicola. Next base: position 17,344 of record CALCGR010000136.1, on the reverse strand, counting down.
TCTGCTTCCCCGCCGCTATCCTCCAATATCCGTTCTTCGATATGGCAGCCGACGATGCCGCTAACTATGGGGCTATCGGCGTGGTCATCGGTCACGAGATGACGCACGGGTTCGACGACCAGGGCAGTCAGTTCGATAAAGAGGGCAACCTGAATAACTGGTGGACCGCCGAAGACCGTGCCGCCTTTGAGGCCCGCACCAAAGTCATGGAAGACTGGTTCAACTCCATCGAGGTCGCTCCCGGCACCCACGCCAACGGGGCCTTCACCCTCGGAGAAAACATCGCCGACCACGGCGGACTCGAGATAGCCTTCACCGCCCTGACGAACCTCATCAACGAGGGTAAAGCGAACCTCGCTACCGATACGGCCTTCACGCCCGCACAACGTTTCTTCCTATCCTACGCTAACGTATGGGCAGGAAACATACGCGACGAGGAGGTGCTGCGCCGCACCAAGTCCGATCCTCACTCCCTCGGCCGCTGGCGCGTCAATGGAGCCCTACCCCAGATCGACGCTTGGTACGAGGCGTGGAACGTAGATGAAAACAGTCCTATGTACGTTGCACCCGACAAACGTGTAAAAGTTTGGTAAGATGAAATTTTTTATTGAGACATACGGCTGTCAGATGAACGTAGCCGACTCAGAGGTCGTAGCCGCGATCATGCAGACCCTCGATGCCGAACTCACCGAGGACCCGCACCAGGCGGATATCATCATCCTCAACACCTGCTCCATTCGCGACAAAGCCGAACAAACCGTTCAACACCGCCTCCAAGAACTGCAAGTTCTTAGAAAGAAACACCCTACTCCCCTACTCCCCTACTCCCCTACCCCCCTCTTCGGAGTCATCGGCTGCATGGCGGAGCGGATGGGGCAAGCCCTCATCGATGACTGGCATGTGGATTTTGTGGCGGGACCCGATGCCTACCTCGACATCCCCAACCTCGTCGGTCAGGCCCTCCAAGGACACCCCGCCATCAACATTGAACTCAGTAAGACCGAGACCTATCGGGATATCCTGCCCGCCCGTATCGGTAAGACGATATCCGGCTTCGTATCCATCATGCGGGGCTGTAATAACTTCTGCTCCTACTGCGTGGTACCCTATACCCGCGGACGGGAACGCAGCCGCGATGTGGAGAGTATCCTTGCCGAGGTCCACGACCTCGAACAGAAAGGCTATAAGGAGGTCACCCTCCTCGGACAAAACGTGAACTCGTATTGCTACACCGCCCCCGACGGAAACATAGTTGACTTTGCCGACCTACTCGACATCGTCGCTGCCGCCGCACCCGACCTGCGCATCCGTTTCACTACCTCCAACCCCGAGGATATGGTCGATAAGACCCTCGAGGTCATGGCTCAACACCCCAACCTCTGTAAGTTCATTCACCTCCCCGTACAAAGCGGTAGCAATAAGATCCTTAAACTAATGAATCGCAAGTACACGCGCGAACAATACCTCGACCGTATTGCCGCCATCCGACGTATCCTACCTACCGCCGCTATCGGTACCGACGTCTTTTGCGGATTCCACGACGAGACCCTCGAGGACCACGCCCTTACACTCAGCCTCATGCGCGAGGTCGGATTCGATACCGCGTTTATGTTTAAGTATAGCGAACGGCCGGGGACATTTGCACAAAAGCACCTACCCGATAACATCCCCGAACAGGAGAAGATTCGTCGACTCAACGAGATCATCGCCCTCCAAAACGAGCTCAGTCTCATCAGCAACCAAAAAGAAATAGGTAAGGTCGTCGAGGTCCTCGTCGAGGGTTATTCCAAGCGCAGTAACGAACAGATGTTTGGTCGCACCGAGCAATATAAAACCGTCGTTTTTCCGCGGGAAGGACGTCATATCGGCGAACTCGTTTGGGTGCGGATTGAAGAGGCTTCCGCGGCTACTTTGAAGGGGAAAATCGTGGAAAACGATAAATAATGCAGATTTTTTGCATTTTTTTGCCAAAAAATTTGGTCATTTCAAATAAAAGCATTACCTTTGCACTCGAAAATAAATAAATTTTCATAGTTAAGGTTTAGGTTTTTTGGCAACAGGTGGCTGTGAAGTCCCCTGTTGTTTTTAAAAAACCGCAACAAAAACATAGGAGGTTATGATAACATCCAAACAGACAGTGGACGACCCTACGCCGCAGCGTGAGTCGCTTTTTGATTTCCAAGACGTAGACGAGGTGCGCAAAGCCATCATCGCCTCCGAGATTTTGAATCGTAAATATTAAACATCATACTATGGCAACAACCTACATGACTGCAGAAGGTCTGCAGAAACTGAAAGAAGAATTACAATTTTTGGAAGGTACCGAGCGTCCGCGCGTGATCGCCGCTATTGCGGAAGCGCGCGACAAAGGAGACCTTAGTGAGAACGCGGAGTACGATGCCGCCAAGGAGGAGCAAGGCGTCCTCGAGAGTAAGATCGCTATGCTCAAAACCAAGATCATGGACGCCCGCGTCATCGACGAAACAACCATCAAGACCGACGAGGTCCAGATCCTGACGAAGGTCCGTATCCGTAACCGTAAGAACGGCGCGGAGAAAGTCTACCAACTCGTCACCGAGGGCGAAGCTAACCTCGCCGAGGGGAAGATCGCCGTCACCACCCCCATCGCTAAAGGCCTCATGGGTAAGAAAGTGGGCGACGTAGCCCTCGTCACCGTGCCCGCCGGTACCATGGAATTTGAAATCCTCGAAATATCCCTATAACATGACTATTTTTACAAAAATAATCAACGGCGAGATACCGAGCTTCAAAGTCGCGGAAGATGACCGCTTTTACGCTTTCCTCGATATCCACCCTCTGACCAAAGGCCATACCTTGGTCATCCCTAAACTGCCCGAACCCGAGGCGGATTATATCTTTGACCTCTCCGACGAACTGCTCGCCGAGATGATCGTCTTTGCCAAACGCGTAGCCGTAGGTATCAAGAAAGCCACCAACTGCAAACGCGTCGGCGTAGCCGTCCTCGGTATGGAAGTTAACCACGTGCACATCCACCTCGTTCCGCTCAAGAGCGAGAAGGATATGCTCTTCTCTAACCCCAAACTCGACTTACCTACCGACGAGATGTGCGTCATTGCTAACTCTATTGCTCAAGCTATCGAAGATGCAGGAATATAACGAAGATAACATTGTCCATCTGGACGACCGCGAACATATCCGTCGCCGCCCCGGTATGTATATCGGTAAACTGGGGGACGGATCCCACTCCGATGACGGTATCTATGTCCTCATCAAGGAGACCATCGATAACTCCATCGACGAGTACCGCATGGGCGAGGGTAAAACCATCGAAGTCACCATAGATAATGGACGCGTACGCGTACGAGACTACGGACGCGGTATCCCACTCGGCAAACTCGTCGAGGCAGTGTCCATCCTCAATACCGGAGGTAAATATGACTCCAAGGCCTTCAAGAAATCCGTCGGCCTCAACGGCGTCGGAACGAAAGCCGTCAATGCCCTCTCCATGGACTTTGCCGTACAGTCGTTTCGCGACGATAAGACGCGCCGCGCCGAGTTCCACCAGGGACAACTCGTCTCCGATACCGACGTCATCGATTATACCGGTCCCGAGAAACGCGGTACCCTCGTCGAGTTCACACCCGACGATAGCAAAGGGCTCTTCGAGAACTACCATTTCCGCGACGATTATATCGAGACCATGCTGCGCAACTATGCGTACCTCAATACCGGTCTCACCCTCGTGTATAATGGTCAGAAGTTCGTATCGAAGAACGGCCTGTTGGACCTGCTCACGGAGAACATGACCGTCACCCCGCTCTATCCTATCATCCATATCACCGGGGAGGATATCGAGATCGCCCTTACCCATACCGACCAACCCAACGACGAATATTACTCCTTCGTCAATGGCCAACATACCATCCAGGGCGGTACCCACCAGGCGGCCTATCGCGAAGCCATCGGGCGTACCATCAAAGAGTTCTACAGCACCAAGAACCTCGACCTCGCCGATATCCGTAACGGTATCGTCGGCGCCATCGCCATCAACGTCGAGGAACCCGTCTTCGAGAGCCAGACAAAAGTCAAACTCGGCTCCAAGGACATGTCCCCTACCGGCGGCGTGAGCGTGAATAAGTTCGTAGGCGACTTCGTCAAACAGCAACTCGATAACTACCTCCATAAACATCCGGAGATCACCGACATCCTCCTGCAGAAGATCCTCGACTCCGAGAAGGAACGCAAAGCTATTGCCGGCGTCACCAAAGCCGCTCGTGAGCGCGCTAAGAAGAACCTCGTCAATAACCCCAAACTGCGGGACTGCCAGATCCACTATAACGATCCCAAACCCGTCAAGTCCGGTAAGGACACCGACGACGACCTGCGGCAGGAGAGTAGTATCTTCATCACCGAGGGTCTCTCCGCCTCCGGCTCCATCACCAAGAGCCGCGACGTCCGCACCCAAGCGGTGTTCTCCCTCCGCGGTAAACCCCTCAATAGCTATGGCCTGAGTAAGTCCGTGGTCTATGAGAACGAGGAGTTCAATTGCCTGCAGTCCGCACTGAACATCGAGGACGGACTCGACGAACTGCGCTATAACAAAGTCATCATCGCTACCGATGCCGATGTGGACGGGATGCATATCCGTCTGCTCATGCTCACGTTCTTCCTGCAGTTCTTCCCCGACCTTGTCAAGAAAGGACACGTCTATATCCTCCAGACCCCCCTCTTCCGCGTCAAGAACAAACAGACTACGCGTTACTGCTATTCCGACGAGGAACGCGAACGCGCCATCAATACCCTTAAGAACCCCGAGATCACGCGATTCAAGGGTTTAGGTGAGATCTCGCCCGAGGAGTTTAAGGAGTTTATAGGGGAAGGCATCCGCCTCGACCAAGTCATGCTCCGTAAGGAGGATGCCGTAGCCGACCTGCTGAACTTCTATATGGGCAAGAACACGAGTGACCGACAAAACTTCATCATCAATAACCTGCGCGTCGAAGAAGACGCCGCCGAAGGCGATTATGAATAGTTCCTGTTGCGGAGCACACCTAGTGTGCGAACAAGACACCCTCCTCCAGTCCTCTGATACCGTCGTCTATTACGACGACGAGGAACTCGATGTCCTGGCCGATCGGGACCCCGCTACGTTCACGCAAGCGGAATACGAACAGCTGTCGTATGTCTTTCATACCCTCCTCGACTCGGATATCATCGGTTGGTGCCGCAGCCTCCAGCTCCGCCATATCGAACTCCCCTCTCCCCTCCGCGACGAAGTCCTCATTGTGGTACGTGAACAAAGAAAAATATGAAATCAATTAAATCTTACATCCTCGCGACACGTCCCTGGTCTTTCCCTGTGAGCACGATGTCCGTCATTGTTTCTGCCGCCTGTCTCTATGCGATGGGCTTCACTTTCTCTATCGGGATGGCACTCTGGGCAACGTTAGGTATCCTTCTCTTCCACGCCGCCGGGAACGTTCTCAGCGACTACGTCGACTTCTGTAAGGGCGTCGACCGCGCGGATACGTATAGTCCCCCTACCCTCACCTCCGGCCGGTTCACTAAACGCGAGGTGCTCTCCCTCGGTCTCATCCTGCTCGCCGTAGCTTGCCTCAACGGCCTCGGCCTCATGCTCTGCTCGGGTTGGCAACTGCTCGTCATCGGCGGTATAGGCGCCGTCTTAGCCGTAGGCTACTCGTGGCTTAAGTACCACGCCCTCGGGGACCTCGATATCACCTTCGAATATGGTATCCTCCCCGCCCTCGGTACGTCGTTTGTGCTTACCGGTGCGGTCCAATGGTCGATCCTTTGGATCGTTCCCGCCTTCGTGACCATCACCAATGCGGTGCTCCATTGTAATAACACCCGCGACACCGCCTCCGATGCGGTAGCCGCTATCCGTACCCTTCCTATGCTCATCGGCACCAAAGCCTCTATCCTTCTCTACGATATCATGGTGCTGCTGCCCTACGCCTGGATCGTCGTTTGCGCCTTCATCGGTAAACTGCCGTGGCTGAGTATGCTCACCCTCGTCATCCTGCCTAAGGCTATCACGAACTGCCGTCAGATGCACGGCTTCGCCACCGCCTCGGATGCGATCAATAACCTCGACGAGCGTACCGCCCAACTGCAACTCATCCATACCCTCACCCTTACCATCACCCTCATCCTGTCCGTGGTGGTGCATCATCTTATTCACTGATGTCCGACCGTACCCGTCTTCTCGCTTGCGTCAGCCTCGCCTTCGTGCTCTGGACGCTGATGTTCTCGCCGTGGACGCGGGACCTGGTCCCGTTCTGGTACGCGATGACCGGGTCGGCGCTCATCCTCCTCGCCCTCGCGGGACGGGAGGTCAAGGCCCTGCGCTCGTTCCGTTGGTACGATATCCTGCTCGGTATCGCTATCGCTGCCATCCTGTGGGGCGTCTTCTGGGTCGGGGATAAGCTCTCGCAACTCCTCTTCCCTACCTTTGCCCGTCCTCAGGTGGACGCTATCTATAACCTCAAGGGCGGCATGAGTCCTGTACTCATCAGTCTGCTCTTACTTTTTATCATCGGTCCGGCGGAGGAACTCTTCTGGCGGGCGTATGTGCAGCGTTCCCTCTCGCGGTGGATGCAACCGCTGCTTGGGGCTGTCCTTGCGGTCGGTATCTATGCGTTCGTGCATGTGTTCTCGTTGAACCTCATGCTCATCCTCGCCGCAGGGGTCTGCGGGGTGATCTGGGGTGGACTCTATTACCTCTTCCCGCAGCGTCTGGGGGCACTCATTCTCTCCCACGCCCTCTGGGATGCCGCCGTCTTCATCTGGTTTCCAATCCTGTAATTAAAATAAAACACGTATGAAAAAATTACTTTTCGTTATCCTCCTTCTCGCTTGCGTAGCTTGCAAGCCCAAGAACAACCCTGAGTCCCTGCCCTGCGACTATGTCGTTTACGGCACTATCTACACCGCTGAGCACACCCTCCTCGGCGCCCCCATCTATGCGGAGGCGATGGTAGTGAAAGACGGTCAGTTCATCTTCGTCGGTTCCAAGGCCGACGCTCAGCCCTACCTCTCCGCCACTACGAAGGTCCTCGACTTCTCCGGCCGCGGGATGATCATGCCCTCGTGCGCCAATGCGCATGCACATTATATGATGGCCTTCGGCTTTGAGACCGTAGGTGTCGTCATCAAGAACGACGAGACCCCGTCGGATTTCCTTACCAAGACCCTGCCCGCTGCCATAGCCCAAGCCCGCGCACAGGGCAGTACCGGTATCTTCGGTTTCGGATGGAACTACTACCTCTTTAAGGCCGACATGCCTACCCGTCAGCAACTCGATGACCTCTGTGCCGATATCCCGATGTACTTCGTCGACGACGAGGGACATAAGGGCCTCACCAATACCGCTATGCTCGTGCAGGCGGGGATCATGACCAAGGACGGCCAAGTCATCAAGAAAGGCAAGGACATCCGCGGCGGCGAGATACAGATGGGACCCGACAGCCTGCCTACGGGCCTGCTTAAGGAACAAGCCGGTACGTATGTACGCTCGCGCATCGATAACGACCACCTCTATTCCAAGGAGGTCGCTGCCGATAACCTGCGGGGTATCCAGCGTAAGATCCTCGCCGAGGGATATACCATGTATATGGACGGCTGGAGCAACTATTTCTTCAATGACCATTTCTACCAAGCCGCCCGACAGATGGATGAGGCGGGGGAGATGCATTTCGTCTTAGGCCTCAGTCACGAGATCGAGAGCTGGGCAAACCTATCCGAGGCCCTCGCGGCCGCAAAGGATGAGCGTCAACTCGCTACGCGCCATGTGCTGCCGCACTGGGTGAAGATCTTCATTGACGGTACCGTCGAGAGCGGCACCGGCTATAGCCAATACCCCTACCCCGACGGACACCAGGGACTCGTCAACTGGTCGCAGGCGGAGGTGACGGATATCACGCGCCAAGCCAACAGCAACGACCTTTCCATGCATGTCCATACCATGGGCGACTCTGCCGTCGCCTTAGCCGTGGACGCTTTTGTGGCGGGCGGACAAGATGAGCGGCGCAATACCGTGGTGCATGTGCGTAATATCCTGCCCTCTACCTTGCGTAAGATGGCGGACCACCATATCTGCGCCGCGGCGGGGATGCTGTGGCACCACATGCATTGGCTCGCCCCCATAGGACTGAAACTCTTTGGACTCGTACCCGTAGGGTATGAGGACTATGCCTATCCCATTCGGTGTTTCTTCGATTATGGTGTCAATGTCGCCTCCCACTCCGATTTCCCCGCTACCACCGGCAGTCCGGACGATCCCTTCGGGATCATGGAGATTGCCGTCACCGGTGTGCAAGACCCGAGTACCGAGGACCCGTGGTGGACAGCGGAACTCGTCACTCGCGATGAGGCCTTGCAGGCGCTCACCATCAACGGGGCGCACCAGCTGTTCTTGGAGCACGAGCGCGGCAGTATCAAGGCCGGTAAGTATGCCGACTTCCTGGTCCTTGACCAGAACGTGATGACCTGCCCCGTGCGTAATATCCATAACACCAAGGTGCTCAAGACCTTCTTCGAAGGCCGCCAAGTCTATCCCGTCGAATAACCGTGCATCGTGCTCTCTGCATCCAAAAACTACACAAAGGGGTCTGTCCCTTTTGTGTGTTTTTTTTGTAGGTACGGGGCTCATTTGCGCAAAATTTGCAAATATATTTGCATAAATGCAAAAAATTTATTATCTTTGCAGCGATTTTGTATATTTGACGGAGTATGCCCATCCATATCGAGCATCTATATAAGGTTTTAGGCAAGCAGGAAGTGCTGCACGACATCTGCCTCGACATCGAGGACGGAGAGGTCGTGGGACTGCTCGGTCCCAACGGTGCCGGTAAGTCCACGCTGATGAAAATCATCCTCGGACTATGGACTCCCACCTCCGGCAACGTCATCGCACCCAAGACCCACGGGTACCTGCCCGAACTCAACCCCGCCTACGAGTATATGTTTGTGAGAGAGTATTTGGAATTTATGGAAAAAGGAATGAGGAATGAGGAAAAAGGAATGAGGATACAGGAGATGATGGAGCGAGTGGGGCTGAAGGAGGTAGCGGATAAGAAAATCGGCGAACTGAGTAAAGGCTACCGCCAACGCGTAGGTATCGCCCAAGCCCTCTTGGGCAACCCCGAACTGGTGATACTCGACGAACCCACAACCGGACTCGACCCGAATCAGATTATCGAAATACGCAATTTCATTGCTGACCGCTGCGCTGAAGGACCGCTATCGCTGAAAGACCGCTGCGCTGAAAGACGTATCACGATTCTATCGACGCATCGGTTGGAGGATGTGGAGAAGGTGTGCTCGAGGGTAATCATACTCGATCAAGGGCGAATCAAATATGATTCAGGACCCACCCCGACCCTCCCTCATAGGGAGGGAGGATTGGAAGAGATCTTTAGAGAAGTGACGAATTATGGAAAATGAATTTGATATACATTCTCAGCTCAATGAGAAAGAACAAGACAACGCGTTGAGGCCGTTACGGTTTGACGACTTTGCGGGACAGAGTAAGATCGTGAGTAACCTCAAGATCTTCGTCGAAGCCGCACGGATGCGTCACGAGAGTCTGGACCACGTGCTGCTGTTCGGCCCTCCGGGCTTAGGCAAGACCACGCTGTCGAACATCATCGCCAATGAGTTAGGCGTAGGGTTTAAGGTGACGTCCGGTCCCGTGCTGGATAAACCGGGCGACCTGGCCGGACTGCTGACCTCGCTGGAGCCGAACGATGTGCTGTTTATTGACGAGATACACCGGCTGTCGCCCGTAGTGGAGGAGTACCTGTATTCCGCGATGGAGGATTACCGCATCGACATCATGATCGATAAAGGTCCCTCGGCCCGCACGATACAGATCGACCTGAATCACTTCACGCTCATCGGCGCTACCACCCGGTCGGGTCTGCTGACCTCCCCGTTACGGGCGAGGTTCGGTATCAACTGCCACCTGGAATACTACGATGCCAACATACTATCGGGTATCGTGGCCCGGTCGGCGAAGCTCTTAGGCATCGACATCGACAGTAAGGCCGCCTCGGAGATCGCCCGCCGCAGTAGAGGCACGCCCCGCGTAGCGAATGCATTGCTGCGACGCGTACGCGACTTTGCACAAGTGAAGGGGGACGGAAAGATAGACATCACCATCGCCCGCTATGCGTTAGAGAGCCTGAATATCGACACGTACGGATTGGATGAGATAGATAACAAACTCCTGCTCACGATCATGGATAAGTTCAAGGGCGGACCGGTAGGACTGAATAACATCGCGATGGCGATGGGTGAGGATGCCGGGACGATAGAGGATGTGTACGAGCCGTTCCTCGTGAAGGAAGGGTTCATCAAACGCACCCCCCGCGGAAGGGAAGTGACGGAGCTCGCGTACAAGCACCTGGGGAAAGTTCCCTTGACCAAGCAAGGGGAACTGTTCTAAAGGAATGAGGAAATAGGAATGAGGAATTGATGAAGAAGGTAATATTTATAGACTGGGATGATACGATAGGGGATTGGACGACATCCGCTATCAGGGCACAGCAGGAGGTGTACGACAAACATCACTTTGTGGAGTTCTGGCCACAATTCGAAGACTACTTCGCCGCCTATCAGGAACACAACGCTTGGCTATGGGCCGAATACGCTGCCGGACGGGTGACGAAAGAGTTCCTGGCGCGCGACTTCACCCTCTACCCCCTGGTACAAGCCCTGGGCGGAGGCGAACTGCTCTACCAATCCAAGCCCCTACAGGCCCTCGCGGATACGGTATGTCAGGAGTTCCTCAAACTGACCAATCAGTTTGCGCAGCTGCTGCCGGGAGCGAAGGAGACCGTGGACTACCTACGCACGAAATACGACCTCGTGATTGTCAGTAACGGGTTTACGGACGTACAGTACGACAAGGTGAACGAGTCGGGCATACGGGACCGGTTCCTGGAGATGGTGATGAGCGAGGAGGCAGGGGTGAATAAACCCGACCCGCGGTTCTTTACCATCGCACTCGAGCGCACGAACAAAGCACGCATCGCCGCCGGCAAGCAGCCCGTAACCAAGGACGAGATCATCCTCATCGGGGACGGATACGGAAGCGACATCGAGGGAGCAAAGAACTTCGGGATAGAGCAGATCTATATCTGTCGGGACGAGGAAACGATGCAGGACGAGAGCAAGACTGCCACGTATAAGGTCAGGAGTTTGGCAGAAGTGGCAGAGATTTTGTGACAAAATGGCAGTGAAATGCCTTTGGCATGAAGATTGAGGATTGAGGATTGAAGATTTTTTTTAGATTATGAGTAAGAAAGGAAATAACAAACAAGTAGAAGAGTTGACGGCACAGGTGGCCGAACTCAATGACAAGCAGTTACGGATGATGGCGGAGTTTGAGAACTACCGTCGCCGTACGAACAAAGAGAAGTTAGAGTTAATGGAGACCGCGGGAGAGCGGATCTTCAAGGATATGTTACCCCTCGTAGACGACCTGGAACGCGCGATGGAAGCCGTGAACAAGTCGGAAGACGTAGCGGCCCTGAAGGAAGGAGTGAACCTGATTTATTCGAAGTTCCTATCGTTCCTGGAGAACAACAAAGTGACGGTGATCGACACCACCGATGCGGATTTCAATACCGACCTGCACGAAGCCGTGACCACCTTCGCCGCAGGGGAGGAGAAGAAAGGCAAGATCATCGATTGCACACAGAAAGGGTATAAGTTAGGCGAGAAAGTGATTCGCTTTGCGAAAGTTGTGGTTGGGGAGTAGAGGAGTAGAGGAGTAGAGGAGTAGAGGAGTAGGGTGTTAAAATTATACGATTATGGCAGAGAAAAGAGATTATTATGAAGTGCTGGGAGTGGATAAGAACGCTTCCGCAGATCAGATAAAAAAGGCGTATCGCCAGAAAGCGATACAGTATCACCCCGACAAGAACCCGGGGGACAAAGAGGCCGAGGAGAAGTTCAAGGAAGCCGCAGAGGCTTACGAAGTGTTGTCCGACCCGCAGAAGAAACAACGCTATGACCAGTTTGGTCACGCGGGTATGGGTGGTGCCGGCGGCTTCAGTGGCGGCGGTTTCACGATGGAAGATATCTTCTCGCAGTTCGGCGATTTGTTCGAGAGTTGGGGAATGGGCGGAAACATGGGAGGTTTCAGTTCGTTCTTCGGTGGCGGCAGCAGTCGCACACGCACCCGCAGGGGTACGGACTTACGCGTGAAAGTGAAACTCACGCTCGCGGAGATAGCCACGGGTGTAGAGAAGAAGATCAAGGTACGCAAACTCGTTCCTTGCAGCCACTGTAACGGTACGGGCAGTGCGGACGGTCGCACGCAGACCTGTTCGACCTGCCACGGTACGGGTAGGGTCGTTCGCGCCCAACGCAGTATGTTCGGGATGATGCAAGTACAGGAGGCTTGTCCGACCTGTCACGGCGAAGGAACGATCATCGAGAACAAATGTCCTCACTGCAACGGCGAGGGCGTCGTACGGGATGAGGAGATCATCACGATTCATATCCCCGCAGGCGTAGCCGGCGGTATGGAGATTCCCATCCAGGGTAAGGGCAATGCCGCCCCGCACGGCGGTGTACCGGGGAACCTGCTGGTGCTCATCGAGGAAGAAGAAGATGCGAACCTCATTCGCGAGGGTGAGAACCTGATATACAACCTGCTGTTGGATGTGCCGACGGCAATCTTAGGCGGGAAGGTAGTAATCCCCACCCTGGAGGGCGAAGCGAAGATCACCATCTCGCCGGGGACGCAGCCGGGAAAAGTGCTACGGATGAAGGGCAAGGGTTTGCCGATCATCGACTCGTATGCACGGCAGTATGGTACAGGGGACTTGCTGATCAACGTAGGGGTATATATCCCCGAGCACCTCAACAAGGAGGAGAAAGAGATGATAGAGAAACTGCAGACGAGTGAGAACATCGCTCCGGGCAGCAGCGATAAGAAGAATTTTTTTAAGAACCTCTTTGGATGATGAAACGAATCGGTTTAGCGATAGTAGGAATAAGTCTCAGTTTGGTTGCACAAGCTGAGGCTTTTGCGCATTTTGGTGTAGACAGTGTCAAGAGCGAATGGTTCCGGGAATGGTATCAGCAGGGAGAGGTGCAGCACTACTTGGATAACTACTCCGATTATGTGCTCTATCAGACGGAGACCACAGGTGACTGGGGTTTGCCGGAGCAGATGGTTTTTTCGGTACAAGGTAACTCGTGGAAATGGAATAAGTATTACGTGAACGGATTCCGAGTGGACAGTCGTTTCCTGACGGGCAGCACGCTCTATCGCTTAGACCTGACGGAGAACAGTCTGGCCCTCGACTATCACCGCGGGACCTTACGATTCGAGACGGACGAGAGTCGATTGAGTCGCGTGAGTCTGACGGGTAACGTAGGAGGATTAGGGGGATTGTTCCCCGGTATGAAAGAGTTGCACGAGGCCGTGTCGCATGCGACGGCGGTCTCCCGTCTCTACCCTACCCACCAAGCCGGTGCCGAATGGGACTCGCGCTCCACGCGTATGCATCAGATTGGGACGGGACAGTTGGAGGCCGTGTACGGGATACGGGCCTTTGGTCAGACCTCCTATTGGCACGCGTATGCGAACTACGGGGTAAGGCAACACCTGAATCTGGATTATCAAGGTCTCTGCGGGACATTCAATGCCGACTATTTCAAAGTGCAGTTGGACGGTCGCTTACCGCTACCGAAGAATGAGGCGGTGGATGATTTATATTTCCTCTTCTCCGTACAGCAACGCGGGGACATGTATTCGGAGTTTTACTACAACGCCAACGAGCTGGCCAAGCAGCGGTCGTATAACGCCTCGATGTACGGTAAGAAAGACTGGAACGAGCACGGACGTCTGACGACGGGACTGACGTTTGCGTATCACGAGGTGAACCATAACGAGTTGGAGTTTGAGCGCAACGTAGTGGACCAGGATGGCGAGAGTTTCGAGCCCTGGTACGCGGACGGTAAGACGGCGGAGTTGAACTGGTCGGTGAACTACGACTACCGAATCTTACCATGGCTTAGTTTTAATATCGACGGGTTTAATACGTTTATGCATTTCTCGCCGACGGTGGGCGAATGGCATAACGACCTCTACTATCAGAACCTGAGCGGTCAGCCCCGCACGGACCTCTACCGATATAACTGGACGGCGAATGCGTTCTCGGCCGGGATGCTGGAGAATGCTTTCTCGCTCAATGCCGAGTGGCAGGCGTTGCCGTGGTTAACGCTGAGCGGCATGGCGGCGTTTACGGTAGACGGAATGATATTGGGTCATGGTAAGTCGCTGGTCACCCCCTCGTGGGAGGCGATGGTAGGGGTACATATGCAGCCTTGTAAGTGGTTTCAAGCCGACGTGGTGGTGGGCAACTACCGCACGAGGTATAGTTACGATGAGGTGCTGTTTATGTCGGACGACTACATGAACGCGAACGTGAACTATCAGCATAGCGGGAACTTATTGACCACGACGGGAGGTAAGTATCATCAGTGGGATAAGGGGTTGCAGCAGCCGCAATATTTCATGTTGGACATCCCCTTCCGCTTTACGATTGCCGAGCGGCACGAGATCAGTATCCTCACGAGTGTGAAGAAATACTACCACACCTGGACAACGGTGTATACCGATCCCGCCTACGACCAAGGGGTAGGTCTTGACTGCAACGAATACGACGAGCCGCACACGGCGTATCAAGTCTATACGATGCCGGAGGGGGAGAAACATTATAAGGTGACGCAAGCACCGCTCGCGGGGGATAAGTTCTTATTCAACACCCCGTTCTTTGCCTCGAACGAGATTAAGTATGCGTATAACGGTAAGAAAGTCTTCTTCTCGCTGGGATGGCAGAGTCTATGCGTGAGCGGTGTGTCGGCCTTCGGTAGCGGTGTAATCTCGAACGATATCTATGCGCTCAGCGAATCGACGGCGCGCATCAATAACACGCAGATCGACGGCAATATGCACCAGACCAATGCCTCGACCCGCAGTTTGGGTCGGTTGGACCAGGACAAGGCGTTTATCTTACGGTTGCAACTCGGCGTGAATATCACCAAGAACTGGCAACTCACTTTCCACGGGAAGTTCCGGGACGGAACGCCGTTTAATCAGTATGTGTCCCGTTTATACACGAATGCGGCAGGGGATACGCAGGCGGTACTATGGAACGCTTGTACGAGGGGTGATAACCCGGTGGATGCGAACTTCGGCGAACGCAAAGACTCGTTCTTTAATTTCGATCTGCGTTTGCGTTATCGCGGGTTGATTAAGGGAGTACCTTTCTCGGCGGAGGTGACGTGTTACAACCTGTTTGACTTAGGAACGGAGCTCAATGAATATACGTTTGATTACTTCCCGGAGACGGGTAAAGACCTGCCGGGTCACCGCTATGCGTTGCAGTTATGCGTACCGCGCGGATTGAACATGAAAGTATGCGTAGGATTAGAGAAACAATAATGACGAATCCCACGACGAGGGAGTTTATACGCTTTGCTATTGTAGGGTGTATTGCCGCCGCGATCCATTACGGGTTGTACCTGCTGCTGCTCCGGGCGATGGGGATGGATATCACCTTAGCGAACGGTGTAGGGGTAAAGGCGAACGTAGCGTATACGATCGGGTACGGGGTGAGTCTGGTTTGCAATATGGTGCTGACAGCGCGCTTCACTTTCCGCGAGCGGTTATCGGTGAAACGGGGCACAGGGTTCCTGGTGTCGCACGGCATCAATTACTTGCTACATATGGGGCTGCTGAACCTGTACTTATGGTTAGGCGTACCGGATTGGCTGACTTTCCCGCTGGTGCTGATGATTGCCGTACCGGTGAATTTCGTATTGGTTAGGACGGCTTTTAAAAAACTATGATATGAAGAAGAGCTATGTAATGCTCAGTTTCGACACGGAGGAGTTCGATATCCCCCGCGAGCAAGGGAAGATCATTCCCGACGAGGAGCAGATCAGGGTATCGAAGGAAGGTATCTTCAAGGTGCTGGACATCTTGAAGGCGCACGGCGTGGTCGCTACGTTCTATTGCACCACGAAGTTACTGTTAGGTGCCCCCGAGATAGGCAAACGTATCATTGAGGAGGGTCACGAGATGGCCTCCCACGGATGTGACCACGGGAACCCGCAGCCGCAGCACGTGATAGCGTCGAAGCAGATTTTAGAGCAACAGTTTAAGGTGAAGATTAGGGGCTACCGTCAACCGAGGATGTTCGCCGTAGATGATGCCACGTTATTGAAGGAAGGATACGAATATAACAGTTCCATCAATCCCGCTTTTATCCCCGGGCGGTATATGCACCTCAATGTGTCCCGCACGCCGTTTATGAAGGACGGGATTATACAGATTCCCGCCTCGGTGACGCCGTGGCTGCGCTTCCCGCTGTTCTGGTTGTCGGCGCACCACCTGCCGATGGGACTCTATATCGCGCTGGTGAAACGCACGCTGCATCATGACGGGTATTTCAATACGTATTTCCATCCCTGGGAGTTCTATCATATCTTAGGCGTACCCGCCTACGGGGTGCCGTATATCATCGGCCATAATGCGGGAAAGAAGATGGAGCAGCGACTGAGTCGATTGATTGAGGCCCTGCAAAAAGACGGGGCGGAGTTTATTACGTATGCTGCATTTGCAAAACAATGGAAAAAAATATGAAACTAATCATTGTCATTCCCTGTTATAACGAGGAGTTAGTGTTACGGGAGACCGCCAAGCAACTCGCCGTAGTGATTAAGCGCATCGAAGAGCACAAGCAAGCGAAGGAGTGCGAGATCTTATTCGTAGACGACGGTAGCAAGGACAACACCTGGGCTATCATCGAGGAGCTGAGTAAGCAGTACGCTTTTGTACACGGGCTCAAGTTAGCGCACAACGTAGGTCACCAATATGCCCTATGGGCAGGTTACGAGTGGGCCGCGGATAAGTGCGACGCGATGGTATCGATTGATGCGGACCTGCAGCACGACATCAACACGATAGAGACGATGGTGGAGAAGTATCACGAGGGGTACGAAGTGGTCTATGGTGTACGCAACGACCGCGCTACGGACGGATGGTTCAAGAAAAAAAGTGCGTTAGGGTTTTATAAGCTGATGACGACGATGGGGGTAGATATCATCCCCAATCACGCCGACTATCGGTTGCTGAGCAGTCGGGCTGCGCAGGCGTTGGTTAGTTATCCGGAGCGTAATATCTTTATTCGCGGGATGGTAAGGACCTTAGGTTTTAAGGAGTGCGAAGTGAGGTTTAATGTGTTAGACCGCTTTGCGGGCGAGAGTAAATATACGTTACGTAAGATGCTCAATTTCGCCATTGACGGTATCACCT
>CALCGR010000135.1 GCA_937901025.1 uncultured Bacteroidales bacterium | reverse complement strand
TCCATCTGCTGGTCTATCTGTTGTGCCAGTTCGCGGGTGGGGGCCATGATGATGGCATTGAGTTTATCGGGATCGTGATGGTCGAAGGCGAGGTTCGTGAGTAGCGGCAAGATATAGGCCGCAGTCTTACCTGTTCCCGTTTGGGCACAGGAGATCACGTCTTTTCCTTCGAGGATGACGGGGATGGTTTTTTCCTGTACGGGGGTACAGGTATCGAAATGCATATCCCAGAGGGCATCTAATACTTCGTCGGAGAGGGGTAGTTCGTCAAAAAACATAATTATTTCTTCTTTTCCCAGCCATCAAACACTTCGGGTCCGTAGGTGTTATCCTCGGTAGCATCGTGCAACGGACTCCATAGTTGCGCAAAGAACGGATTGCGTTTTGCCTCCTTATCCCAAGCCCACGGGCGGGCATATTGCGGGAAGCCGAGGTCGAGTTTGAGTTCACGCGTATAAGGATACGGGAAACACTCCGGACACCAGTGACCGCCGAGCAGGATGAGACGGCGGGACGCCTTGAAACGGTGGCCTTGAGCACACTCCCATTCGTCGTTGCCCAGGTACTTACCTCCACGGAAAGCAGCGGCTTTCTCGAGGTCTTTGGTGGTCAGTTTATCAATAGGCTTTGCCTCGTCCCAACCGTGGTCCATCAGAACAGGTGTGTCGGCGTTATGGCTAAGGTCCATATCCTTCCATTTCGGGATGGCGCGGTAGTTCTCAATCGTGCCGTAATACGCGGCGATGCGTTGGGTTTTGTTATGCTTTATCCACCACTGGGTACCATGCTCCTTGCTATGGGCAAGCATACACATCACGAGTTTGACGATATGGGGTACGAGGCGGGAGAGATAGACGAGTTTCGAGCGTACGGCAAATTTAAGCGACCCGGGCAGGGTATCGGATTTAGCCATCTGCTTAAAGTACGTCTCGATGGGCACATTGGCACGGAAATGCAAAGCGTTCTCGAGGTCGTCGCCATCGATATACCACATACCGTGGAAGTTCCTGGTAGTGAACCATTTAGACGAGAATATCCGTTCAGGTTTCGGGCACCCGATGGCCTTGAGTAGCAGGCACTCAAACTCGTAGTTCGAGATACGGTAATCGTTACCCGAACCGATATTATAATAGCGGTTCCAGAAGGTAGCGGGTACCTCGGGCCGGCATACGCGTTCGATGAGGCGTCCGCTGTCCTCTACGGTAGCCCATTCGAGCACGCCGCGTACGGGAACGTGGAACATAATCGGGTCGAAGTTCTTAAGGATGGCGGGATAGAGGATACCCGACTGGCGCAGGCTCACCCATTGTTTGATGGGAGAGTTGGTGATGATGCGCTCCGCCAGGGTCTTGGTGATACCATAGTGGTCATACGCACTGACGCAGATCGGATCGCCTGCGCGTCCCCAATGCAGGGGTTCGCGACGGTCTCCCATCTGGGCTACCGAACCGATATAAACGACCTTGGGTTGTTTTGCTTCGGGTTGCGCCAGGACCGCATCGCGGATGAAAGTAGCGGCGGTGAGGTTGGTCTTTTGGGTAGCCGAAGGACGGTAGTCCGCTTGCGGGGACACCATACCGCCGACGTGAATAACGATATCGGCACCGGTGACACCCTTGAGCACATCCTCGTAGGAAGTGAGGTCGCCCCAGACGACCTCGAGCTTATCGAGGTAGGGTGCGAGTTTCTGTTTATTCTTTTGGCTCGGACGAGCTAAGATACGAAGGGTGTACTCATCGGGGCGTTGCAGTATCTCCTTTAGTCCGGCAAACCCCATAGTGCCGGTGGCACCTGTCAGGAAAACGGTTGTTTTCATATATTTTTCGTTTTATTTTTTAGTTTCTCTATCTGCGCCTTGCGCTCTTGCAGTTTGGCGTGAAGACGCGCTTTCATCTCTTCTGACCATTGGTTCAAATCAAACTCCTCATCTTCCTCAATCCGTTTCTCTGCCTTACGGGCGGCACCATCGGTAATGATGAGCAGTTGGTCGCCGGGCATGAGTACACTGGTGCCGGTAGGCACAAAGAAACTCTCCCCGCGGCGCACCATGATAACCAACGCCTTCGCCGGCAAGGAAAGGTCTTTGATTTGTTTTCCGTTGACAAGGTCTTCCTCTTGTAACAATATCTCCGAGGCAGAGGCTTGAATCTCTTCGGGCAGGTCAATATCGAAATAAACCAATCGCTTGGCAGCCGATTTGGGAATAACTAAATGCAAACTGCTCGCCACCTTGGTCAACAATGACCCTTGTGCTAACAGAGAGATTAAGGTACACAAGAAGACCACATTAAAAATAATCTCCGAATGAGGGACCTTATTGGCCATACATAGGATAGCAAAGATAATCGGCACTGCACCTTTCAGTCCCACCCAACTGACGAAGACCTTATCCACATTATTGAACTGCTTGCCAAAAGGCAACAGGCACAGCCAGACGGAAAGGGGACGGGCGAGGAACATCATCGCAATCGTGATAATCAAACAAGGCAACCATACATCAAGATGCAAGAAGGACGAAGGTTCAACCATCAGACCTAACATCAAGAACATAAATAGCTGACTCAACCACGTCAATCCGTCAAAGAAAGAAGTTGTTTGACGCTTCCTCACAAACTTCGTATTCCCGATGACCAGACCGCTGATATACACTGCCAAATAGGGATTCCCTCGCATATAATAAGAGGCTCCGAAACTGAAGATACAGAAGGTAAAAATCATCAGCGGATAAAGCGACTCGTTACTCAGCGAAACATTCTTAAGCAGGTAAACGGCTATCTTACCAAAGATAAATCCAAGCACAGCACCTACCACTAACTGAATAAACACTTCCTGCACCAGAGACAACCAATCCACCGCGACGCCTTTACCGGCCGTAACAATACCGATTAACGTAATCGTCAAGATATACGCCATCGGGTCGTTTGCTCCGGATTCCAATTCCAGTAAAGGTTGCAAGTTATGCTTGAGGCCCACATTGCGCGTGCGCAACACGGAGAACACGGAAGCCGAATCCGTGGACGACATCGTGGCTGCAATAAGCAAGGCAAAAGCAAAAGAGACATTCTCTAAAGCCGGAATCCAACTAAAGGCAAAATAGATAACTCCACCCGTAATCAAAGCCGTCAGCAACACCCCTAAAGTGGCCAAGGTCACACCCGGACCCGCTACCGGACGGATATCATTAAAACTCGTGTTCAATCCACCGGCAAAAAGGATAACGCAAAGAGCAATCGTGGACATCGCCTGCGCACCATCGATATCGGCCGGAGCAGCAGTCGCCTCAGGGTCCAACCAATAACCGATCCCTTCAGTACCGAACAACATTCCGACAACCAAAAACAGCAACAAAGCGGGTATCCCGAAACGGGAACCGACCTTATCGGTAAAGATACTGACAAAGAACAGTAAACCGAGGATAAGTAAATATAATTCTACTGACATAAGGTGTCAATGAGTTTAATGATTTCTTCCTTAGGATAAAGCCCCACCTTGAGCATCGGGAGCCCCTCTACGGGCACATAAAGCACTTGCGGAATCGAACTGATACCAAAGGCTGCAGCGAGTTCGCGGTTTTGATCTACATCCACTTTGTAGAAATTGATTTTGCCTTTATAGGTCTCACTCAGTTCGTCCATGATAGGAGCCAACCTCTTGCACGGACCGCACCAGGTAGCATAAAAATCAACAACGCAGGGAAGGGTGCCTTTATATTTCCACTCCTTTTGGGTAGAGAAGTCAAAAATCTTGGATTTAAACTCCGCCGTGGTTAAGGACGACACTTCTGCAAGGCAAGGAAGGGTCAAAAGGCATAAAAACAATGCAAAAATGTTCTTTTTTAGCATAATTTCAACTTTTTTTGTAAAAAAATACACTTTTAGGCTGCAAAATTACAAAATTTTTTGTAACTTTGCAAATCTTTTTGAAAAA
>CALCGR010000134.1 GCA_937901025.1 uncultured Bacteroidales bacterium | reverse complement strand
CATCTTCCGGCAATAGGCAATAGGCGACAGGCGACAGGTTAATAGCGAATTGTCCCTCGGCTTCAAAACGGGCAATGTCCTCTTGGCTCATCGCGGCAATAGCGGCAGCCAGGTCTTTCATCTGACCTCCCACTTTCTTGCCGAGTACCTTAAATTGCGGTTTGATCTTCTTGACAAGGCGAATGGACGAGCGGTCGGCCGGTACGATATCCAGTTGTTTGACGTTGACCTCACTCTTAATCAAATCCGCTACCTGCTCCAATGCTTTGAGTGTTGTTTCGTCCTGTACCGGGATGACCGCCTTCAATAATGGTTGGCGCACGTTCTTCTCCGCGCGTTTGCGCAAGGACAAGATCATTGAGGTGGCGTGCTGCGCCAAGGCCATGCTGTTCTCCAAATCCTTATTGATGAGAGCCTCGTCTATGGACGGCCAAGAGGCCAAATGAACGGACGAGTCACCGGTTAAGTCGCGGTATAACCGATCCCCGAAGAACGGGGCATTAGGTGCCATGAGTAAGGCAACCGTCTTAAGACACGTGTAAAGGGTAGTATAAGCAGCATTCTTATCTTCATCCATCTCACCTCCCCAGAAACGTTTGCGGTTGAGGCGAACATACCAGTTGCTTAGGTCGTCTTGTACGAAATCCGAGATGGCGCGACCTGCTTTCGTGGGTTCGTATGCCTCGTAGGCCTCCGTCACCTCCTTAATCAGCGAGTTGAGCTTGGAGAGTATCCACCGGTCAATCTCGGTTAACTTTGCCCCCTGCATCGTGCATCCTGCACTCCAATTATCAACGTTGGCATAGAGGGCGAAGAAGGAGTAGGTGTTATAGAGGGTGCCGAAGAACTTACGACGGATCTCGTCCACACCTTCCGGATCAAACTTGAGATTGTCCCAGGGCGAAGAGTTCGTCAACATGTACCACCGCACGGCATCGGCACCATAAGTAGCCAACGCCCCGAACGGATCGACGGCATTGCCCAAGCGTTTGGACATCTTATTGCCGTTCTTATCCAGTACCAAACCATTCGAGATGACATTTTTAAACGCCACCTTATCTTCAATCATCGTATGGATAGCGTGTAACGTAAAGAACCATCCGCGGGTCTGGTCCACACCTTCGGAAATAAAGTCTGCCGTGCGCGGCGCATCCGCATTCTCAAACGGGTAGTGGTTCTGTGCATAAGGCATCGCACCCGAATCAAACCAAACATCAATCAGGTCCAGTTCGCGGTGCATCGGTTGACCCGAAGGGGATACTAAAACGATATCATCTACATACGGGCGGTGCAAGTCAATGACCGACGGGTCATAGTTCGCTGCGGAATAATCGCCCACTTTGTGTTTCGGCCACGGGTTGGCTTTCATCAAACCCGCCTTAATGGCCTTGTCTATCTCGGTAAAGAGTTCGGCAATCGAACCGATACAAATCTCCTCTTTGCCGTCTTCGGTGCGCCAGATAGGTAGCGGGGTACCCCAATAACGCGAACGCGAGAGGTTCCAGTCGTTGAGGTTCTCGAGCCATTTGCCAAAGCGTCCGGTACCCGTAGATTCGGGTTGCCAACGGATGGTGTCGTTTAGTTTAATCATCTCCTCCCGGGCTTGGGTGGAACGAATAAACCAGGAGTCGAGCGGGTAGTAAAGGACGGGTTTGTCCGTACGCCAGCAGTGGGGATAGGTGTGCACATGTTTCTCAATCTTAAACATCCGCCCGTCGCCTTTCATCTCCATACAGAGACGGATATCCAGGTTCTCCGCTTTCGCTGCGGCATCCTCGTTGTAACGTCCGTCCACGGTGAATTGCGGATCATAGGCGTTCTTGACCCATTGGCCGGCATAACGACCATAGAGTTCGGTGTTCACGTTCGTTTTTACCCAGTCCTCGTCCAGGTCGTCGATAGCCCAGTACTTACCCGTGAAATCTACCATCGGACGCGGACCGTTATTCTTCGTGAGCATATACAAACCCGGCACCCCTGCCGCATCGGCTACTTTCTTATCGTCCGCGCCGAACGTAGGGGCGATATGTACAATACCCGTACCATCTTCGGTGGTTACATAATCCCCCGGGATAACGACAAATGCACCTTTGCCCGGGTTCACCCACGGGAAGAGCTGGTCGTAATGGAGACCCACCAGTTCCGTTCCTTTCCCACGCCAAATGATATTCAAGGGGATGGGATTTCCTTCGGCATCGAGTTCAGTCAGTTCTTTCTCGTAAGCACTCACCCTTGCCTCGGCTAGGATGATGATATCCTCTTTGCGCCGAATGGCAACATAGTCAATCTTCGGTCCTACACACAGGGCTGTATTTGAGGGTAAGGTCCAAGGCGTTGTGGTCCAAGCGATGATGTAGACGGGTAATTTTAAACTCTCAATTTCTTTACACTTTACACTTTCAACTTTAAACTTTACAGTACAGGTGGTGTCCTTGACATCGCGATAGCAACCGGGTTGGTTGAGTTCGTGCGAACTAAGTCCCGTACCTGCCGCCGGCGAATAGGGCTGAATGGTATACCCCTTATATAAATATCCTTTTTTATAGAGTTCTTTAAGTAGGTACCAAAGGGTCTCGATGTATTTATTGTCATAGGTGATATACGGGTGTTCAAGGTCTACCCAATAGCCCATTTGCTTGGTAAGGTTGGTCCACTCCTTCGTATATTTCATAACCTCCTTGCGACAAGCTGCATTGTATTCGTCCACGGAGATTTTCTTACCGATATCCTCTTTGGTGATGCCCAGCATCTTCTCCACGCCCAACTCTACGGGTAGTCCGTGGGTATCCCAACCGGCTTTACGATTGACCATGAACCCTTGCATGGTCTTATAGCGGCAGAACGTATCCTTGATGGTGCGCGCCAGTACGTGGTGAATACCCGGCATACCATTGGCCGAGGGAGGACCCTCAAAGAAAATAAAGTCTTTCGTATTGGGGCCTTTTTTTGCCAGGCTCTTCTTAAACAAATCTTCCTCTTCCCATTGAGCGAGGACATCCTTCGCTGTTTGGGCTAAATCACAATTCTTGTACTCCTTAAATTTTTTCATATTTTTTATTAGTAATCTTCAATCTTCGATGTTCAATCTTCAATCAAAACAGTAGCATAATCCCGTAAACCGCCGCACCGATCACTGCCGAAATGGGAATGGTGATAATCCACGCGGTCAACAGTTCCTTACTAACTCCCCAACGAACCGCACTCAGTCGTTTGACGCTTCCTACGCCCATGATGCTACCCGAGATGACGTGGGTGGTGCTTACGGGGATACCGAGGTTCTGTGTAATAAACAGGGTGACGGCACCGGCCGCTTGCGAACAGAAACCCTCATAAGGGGTAATCTTGGTAATCTTATTCCCCATGGTTTTGATGATCTTCCATCCTCCGGACATCGTACCAATGGCGATGGCGGTGATACAAGCGACAGGAATCCATGTCGGGGCTCCCGTGAGATTGCCCATGGCTGCTGTTTGGGTCATGGTATCCGGTTGTAAGAGTGCGGGCAGACTGTCTAATCCATATTGTGCCCCATAGGCGGTGAGCGCACAAGCAATCACACCAATCTCTTTCTGACTGTCGTTCAAGCCGTGGGCGGTACTCAAACACGCGCTGGAAACCAGTTGCAGCCGTTTCGACCAAGAGTCAATCTTATAGGGTTTAACCTTACGTAAGCACCAATATAGGAGGAGGGTGATGAGGTTACCTGCAATAAATCCTAAGGCGGGTGCTACAAAAATGAACGCACAGATGATACCCACTGTGGACCAATGTACCGCTGCCACCCCTTTGCAGCATACGGCTGCACCAATCAGACCGCCGATAAGGGTATGGCTACTCGAAGAAGGAATGCCTTTCCACCAGGTGATGAGACTCCACACGATGGCCGCACTCAGTCCTGCAATGATAATCGGAAGGGTCACAAACTCGCCCTCAACTACTTTCTGCACCGTATTGGCGATGTTAAATCCCAATAGGTACTCCGCAGCGAAGAAGGCAACGAAGTTAAAGAACGCAGCCCACACCACGGCTACGACCGGTTTGAGCACTTTTGTGGAAACCACCGTCGCTATCGAGTTTGCGGAATCGTGAAACCCGTTGATAAAGTCAAAGCAAATCGCTAAGACAATAATGCCGATTAACTCTCCCATTTATGCGTATTTAACAATGATTGTTTTTAATGTCTTTCCTACGTGATTGGCGCGGTCGGTGGCCTCCTCCATGTTCTGCATGATCTCCTCGATCTTAATGAGCTCTTTTACGTCGTTCTCCGTTTCGAAGAGTTCTTTAACGAAGTTGTCATACACATCGTCACCTTCGTGCTCGAGTTCGTGCAACTTCTCGCATTGCTGCAAAGCAATCTCGGGTTGCTTGTTGATATGACTGAGTTCGCGCACGGCCGCTTGAATCGCTTTTGCGCCTTCCAGGATAACCTCCGCCATGTGCAGCGCCTTGGCGGGAATCGTTGCCGGATGATACAGCATCAGTCGCTTGGCCGAAGCGTTGATATAGTCCATCACGTCGTCCATATCGTCGCAGAGTTGGTGCATATCCTCGCGGTCAAAGGGGGTGACAAAAGCATCGTTGAGTTCTTCGAATACATTCACAATCAGGTGGTCGCATTCGGTCTCAAGTGTTTTAATCTTCGTATAGAGTTCTACCTGCTTATCGTGCTCGTTGGAACCTACAAGTTCGGTAAAGATATCGGCTCCCATTACGATGCGGTCGGCAATGGCTTGGTACTGGGGGAAAAACTTCTCTTCTTTGGGCATCAGCGATGCAAAAATACTGTTTAATGACATAGTTTTGTAAGATATATTTTATAAAATCACGAAATTTGGTGCAAAGATACGCAAAAATCTCGATTTATGCAAATAAAATTTGCAAATATGAGGAATTTTTTGTAATTTTGCAGCGCAAATTTTGAGAAAAAATGGAGAAACCCGTGTATAAGCCCCTTTTGAAGCCGGAAAATGATTACCCGCAAGTGACCCCTTATAGTGTGATTACGGGCGTGGTGATGGCCGTTTTGTTTTCAGCGGCAGCTGCCTACTTAGGACTGAAAGTCGGACAGGTGTTTGAAGCTGCTATTCCGATTGCCATCTTGGCCGTAGGTCTCAGTTCGGCTCTGCATCGTAAGAATGCGTTGGGAGAGAATGTGATTATCCAATCCATCGGGGCCTCCTCGGGTGTGATTGTGGCGGGGGCGATTTTTACCTTGCCCGCTTTATACATCTTACAAGCCAAGTATCCGGAGATTACCGTTAATTTTATGCAAGTCTTCCTCTCCTCTTTATTGGGTGGTTGTTTGGGTATACTTTTTCTTATTCCTTTCCGCAAATATTTTGTGCAGGAGAAGGATGGCGAATACCCATTCCCGGAAGCGACGGCCACGACGCAGGTGCTCGTTAGTGGCGAGAAGGGCGGCAATCAGGTCAAGCCCCTTATTTGGGCTGCGGGTATCGGCGGTCTTTATGACTTTGTAGTCTCCACTTTCGGATTGTGGGCGGACACTCTATCCACGCGTATGGTAGGGTGGGGAGAGACCTTCGCCACAAAGTTAAAACTTGTCTTTTCCATCAACACTTCGGCGGCCGTCTTAGGTCTCGGATATATCATCGGACTTAAATATGCGGCGGTCATTTGTGCCGGTAGTTTCTTTGTGTGGTGGGTACTGCTCCCGCTGCTGGGATCGATGCCGGAGCTGGCTTCTGCGGACCCGCAATGGTTGTTCACGCAATACGGGCGTAATATAGGAATAGGTGCCATCGCGATGGCGGGTCTCGTCGGAATTGTCAAGAGTTGGGGCGTTATCCGTTCGGCAGTGACTTTAGCCGGCAAAGAGTTGGGTGGTAAGACCAAGCAAGTGGCGAAAGCCGCTTTGCGTACCGAGAAAGACCTCTCGATGCGCTTTATCGCGATAGCGTCCATTGTGGCGTTGCTTTGCACCCTCGTCTTTTTCTGGGTGGGTGTGTTGCATAGTTTTGTGCAAGCACTGGTCGCCTTTATTGTGGTGGCGGTGATTGCTTTCCTCTTTACCACAGTTGCTGCAAATGCAATTGCCATTGTAGGCAGTAACCCCGTGAGCGGGATGACGCTTATGACGCTTATCATTGCTTCGGTGGTGTTTGTGGCGATTGGTATGAAAGGGGCCTCGGGTATGGTAGGTGCGATGGTGATCGGAGGGGTCGTCTGCACGGCTTTAGCTATGGCGGGCGGTTTCATCACGGATTTGAAGATTGGGTATTGGATTGGCACCACCCCTGCCAAACAGGAAACGTGGAAGTTCCTCGGCACGCTCGTGAGTGCGGCTACCGTAGGAGGAGTGATGATTGTACTCAATAAGGCGTATGGATTCGTAGGAGATAATGCTTTGGTGGCTCCGCAAGCCAATGCGATGGCAGCGGTCATCGAACCGTTGATGTCCGGGCAAGGGGCTCCGTGGATGTTGTACTTAGCGGGAGCGGTCTTGGCACTCATTCTGAACTTCCTGGGGGTTCCCGTTCTTGCTTTTGCGTTGGGTATGTTTATTCCGCTGAGTCTGAATACGCCTTTATTGGTGGGCGGTGCTATCTCGGCTTTGGTTAAGGATAAAGAAAAAGGGACGCTGGTAGCCAGCGGATTCATTGCCGGCGGTGCGCTGATGGGTGTGGTTGCCGCGGTGATTAAGTTCTGTGGAGCGGATCCGTTTATGACCGAGTGGGCAGGTTCAAATGGTGCCGGTATCGTGACGATAGCAGCATACCTTGGCCTCATCGCTTATATGGTTATCTCGTGCAATAAAAAGGAAACAACAAAATAACTAAATTTATAAATTCATACATTTAAATTTATTTAATCATGGTCAGTTTTAAAGAATTAGGTCTGGTAAACACTCGTGACATGTTTGCCAAAGCAATCAAGGGCGGTTATGCTATTCCTGCCTTCAACTTCAACAACATGGAGCAACTCCAAGCGATCGTTTCGGCTTCGGCTGCTACCAAGTCTCCGGTTATTCTTCAAGTCAGCAAGGGTGCTCGTAACTATGCGAACCAAACGTTGCTTCGTTACATGGCGCAAGGTGCTGTTGAGTATGCAAAAGAACTTGGTTGGGAACATCCCCAAATCGTTTTGCACTTGGATCACGGAGATAGCTTTGAACTCTGCAAATCCTGTGTAGACTTCGGTTTCTCGAGTGTTATGATTGATGGTAGTGCTCTGCCTTATGAGGATAATATTGCCCTCACGAAGAAAGTGGTTGAATATGCTCACCAATACGATGTTACCGTAGAGGCTGAATTAGGTGTTTTGGCCGGCGTAGAAGATGAGGTAGCGGCAGAAGAGAGCCACTATACCAAACCCGAAGAAGTCATTGACTTTGCTACCCGTACAGGTTGTGATAGCCTCGCTATCTCGATTGGAACCAGCCACGGTGCTTATAAGTTCAAACCCGAACAATGCACCCGTGACCCGAAGACCGGTCGTCTCGTTCCTCCTCCATTGGCATTCGACGTTTTGGATGCAGTGATGGAGCAACTGCCCGGCTTCCCCATCGTGCTCCACGGTTCGTCTTCCGTTCCGCAAGAGTATGTGGACATCATTAACGCCAATGGTGGCAAACTGCCTGATGCAGTAGGTATTCCGGAGGAGCAATTGCGCAAGGCTGCCGCTTCGGCTGTATGCAAGATTAACATTGACTCTGATAGCCGTCTGGCTTTCACTGCCGCTGTTCGTAAAGTCTTCAATGACAAACCCGGAGAGTTTGATCCTCGTAAGTATTGCGGTCCTGCTCGCGACCTGATGATTGAGTTATACAAACATAAGATTATTAACGTCCTTGGTTCGGACGGAAAGGCAGAGTAATCATGGCACTTCCTTTTATGTCAGCCGAAGAGGCTGCTAAGTTCGTCAAAAACGGTGACGTGGTCGGTTGTGGCGGTTTCACACCGGCCGGCGCCCCGAAAGATGTGGCTACTGCGATTGCCCATATGGCGGAGCAACTGCATGCGGAAGGAAAAGAGTTTAAGATTGATATCTATACCGGTGCTTCTACCGGCGATAGTTGCGATGGTGCTTTAGCGCGTGCTCACGCGATCAATCACCGCACCCCGTATCAGTCGAATAAGGACTTACGTGCTGAACTCAATGCCCAACAAGCGCATTACTATGATATGCACCTTAGCGAACTGGCGCAGGATATCCGTTACGGGTTCCTGCCCCGTCCGACGGTGGCCCTTGTAGAGGCTTGTGAGGTGACGGAGGATGGCGAGATTGTTCCGACTGCCGGTGTAGGTAATATGCCTACGTTCTGTAAGATGGCGGATCGTATCATCGTAGAACTCAATGCCGCTATGCCTGCCACCATGCGTGGCATGCATGACCTTTATGAGCCTCTTGATCCTCCGTTGCGTCGAGAGATACCTGTCTATAAACCGTCGGATCGTATTGGTACCGATTGTATCAAAGTCGATCCTAAGAAGATCGTTGCTGTCGTTCGCACCAACCGTCCCAACGAGGTGGGTAAGTTCTCCGAACTCGACGAAACAACGAAACGTATCGGTGATAACGTAGCCCGCTTCCTTGTTAACGAGATGAAGGCGGGTCGTATCCCTGCCTCTTTCCTACCCATTCAGAGTGGTGTGGGAAACATCGCGAATGCGGTGTTAGGTGCGCTCGGTGAGAACAAGGCGATTCCGCCCTTCGAGATGTATACGGAGGTTATCCAAGACTCCGTAGTAGGTCTGATGAAGGAAGGCCGCATTAAGTTCGCTTCCGGTTGCTCGCTGACCGTAGGTGCGGATAAGTTGCAAGATATCATCGATCATATGGACTTCTTCAAGGACAAGATTGTTCTGCGTCCGCAAGAGATATCGAATAATCCCGAAGTAGCCCGTCGTTTAGGTTTGATTACCATCAATACCGCTATCGAAGCGGATATCTATGGTAACATCAACTCCACCCATATCTGTGGTACGAAGATGATGAACGGTATCGGCGGTAGCGGTGACTTCACCCGTAATGCGTATATCTCTATCTATACCACGCCTTCTACCGCGAAGGACGGAGCTATTTCCTCTTTCGTTCCGATGGTTAGTCATGTGGATCACAGTGAGCATAGTGTGAAGATTATCATCACCGAACATGGTATTGCTGATCTTCGTGGTAAGAGTCCTATTGAGCGTGCACATGAGATTATCAATAACTGTGTGGATCCTCAATATCGTCCGATGTTAAACGAGTACTTGAGCAAGTGCAAGACGGCTCATACGCCACATAACTTCGACTTTGCGTCGGCTATGCACCGCGAGTTTCTCAAATCGGGTGACATGCGCAACACCAAGTTCGAGTAACGTGCAAAAACTTCTACATATCGTAGAATGGTTAGGGATCATGGCCATCCTTGCGTTAGTTTCCATGGGTATATGGGCACTAGCGGGGGGTGGCCAGTCCATTACCGCACTTAAGTGGCTGCAAGCCATTCAGTCCGTTGCCATCTTCATCCTTCCTCCCATCCTCTGTGCCCTACTATGGTATAAAAAAGATTGGAAACAATCCCTCGGCCTTTCAGCGCAGCGGTCTTACAGCGATAGCGGTCCTACAACGAAGTGGTCCTACAGCGCAGCGATCCTATTGATGCTCATCGCCTTTCCCGGTATCAGTCTGTTGGCGGTGTGGAACAATGCGATTACTTTCCCTCCTTTCCTCGCGGATTTAGAGGCCTCGTTGCGTGCGATGGAGGAGCAGGCTCTCGAATTGACCGAAGGGTTTGTCAAAGCTCCCAATATGGAGGTACTGGTAGCCAATCTCTTTGTGATAGCTATCCTGCCCGCCTTTGGCGAAGAGCTCACCTTTCGCGGACTCCTCTTTACATTTTTTGATAAGAAAAAGGTGGCTGTCTGGGTTGGTGCCATCATCTTTTCCGCTGCTCATATGCAGTTCTTCGGGTTTATTCCTCGTATGTTGCTCGGGGCATTGTTTGGCTACGTCTATCTATGGTCCGGGAGTCTATGGCTGCCTATCATTATGCACGCGACCAACAACGCGTTTGCTGTGATTATGTATAACGCCTTCGATTGGGCAGGATTGGATCCCGCCTTAGCGGATACGTTTGGTTCGGGTGATACCCTTTGGGTTGGCCTACTATCCCTCGCCCTTACGGCCGTTGGTATCTATTTCTTCCGTAAACAGTTGGTACATCCTTGCAGTGGCAAACCGCAATGAGGATGCTCTTTTTCATATTGTTGCAAACCATCATCGTCGGAGATATCTTTGATGCCGCAACCGGTGAACCTATCCCTAACGCCTCCGTCTATTATGCCGCCACAAAAGAGGGTACAACCTCTAATGCCGAAGGCTCGTTCTTTCTCAAATCGGATTTTAACCATAAACGTACCCTTGTGGTATCCGCCATCGGTTATTATACCGAACGCTTCCCTATCGAACCTAACACCACCGCCGGTATCGATGTCCGATTACGCGAAAAAACCGCGACTCTACAAGAGGTCTTGATTACCCCCGGACTCAATCCCGCCCTTGCCGTCATCGATTCCGTGCGAGCCCATCGAACGGCATATGACACTCCGTCCGACATTACCTATCGCCATAGCATTCAGTTGGGACTCAGTGACTTCACACCCCAACAACTCCGTCGCCACCTCTGGAAACAACTGCAACCCTACCTTGTCGATTCGTTCTTGCCCCTCTACCGCTGCGAGGAAGAGGTGGTGTATCGTGACCGATGGGAAACCATAGGTCCCAAAGATGAGCAGGCGTTTATTCTCTCCTCTACGGACTACCAAGCCCTCATCCATGACGATAGCCATCCTAATTTCTACCATAACGAGATCGGTATCGTAGGTAAGGCTTTCTTATCCCCTCTTGCCTCTGCGGGCAAGACGTATTATAACTATTACTTAGTGGATAGCAGTCTCGTTGAGGGACGTAAAACCTATACGATTCACTTTAAAACGAAGAACCCGTTTTATGCTACATTCAACGGCTCCCTTCTGGTTGATTCCGCCTCTTGGGGCTTACGGTCCATTGAAGCAGAGATACCGCGGCAGTCATCCGTCAACTACCTTGTCGGGGGGAGTATTCTTCAGCACTTCGAAGATAACCTGCTGGTGGAAGAACAGGTGACCGCCTTGTTGGACTTCTCCATCAAGAGCGATAGCAGCCACGTGTGGCCGTCGGTCCTGTTAAGACATCGTCTTGAGAGGCGGAAAGGCGGAGAGAATGCTATGCCGATGGGCGGAGAAACTAAAAGGCAGATAGGCGAAGAGATTGAAAAGCAGATAGGCGGAGGGGGAGCGGTGGTGTTCGCCACGTGGTTGGCTAAGATCATTTCAACCGGATATATACCTACGGGAACGGTCTTCGATTTTGGACATATTCAAGAGATTCTGCAAGTCAATCAAATCGAAGGAGTACGCGTGGGCATCCCTTTGCGTACAAATGAGAGGTTATGGAAAAACGTATCTTTAGAGGCGGCGGTGAGTTATGGCTTCAAAGATAAACAGTTTAAAGGATTGGGAAAAATAAACGTGAACCTACCAACCCTTAGACGTAATATTGTCACCATCGAATATCGCGACCATTATGTTTGGGAAGAGGTGGACGATTTCTCCCGTCTCATGCGCGAGAACGGCATCGGCTATGGTACTATGGATTTTACCGCCTATGCCTTTGAAGCCCTCTACTCCAATGTCCACGCCACCTCCTCTATGCTCCGCCGTCGGCAGTTCCAAATCGCTACCCAAAACGATTGGAGTTCCCATGTTGAAACCGACCTTTACTTGCGTTTGGGTAACGAAGGGTTTAACTACGGTGCTTTTGGTGGCATCGTCCGATTGGGTTTTGGCGAACGAAAAGTGGATTCGTATTTCAGGCGTGTTCATGTGTACGGGCCCTATCCCGTCGTGTTCCTCGGTGCCGAAGTCGGGGGATGGAACGAAGGACGGATGACGGACCCCATCGGGTCTTATAACCTCTATGGTAAACTGACGCTGATGGTGAAGCAGACGGTGAACTTAGGCCTCGGTGGCGAACTGGATTATGTCGCGCAATTGGGTACTACGTTGGGACAAGTGCCTTTTACCCTTCTTCACCATTTTGAGGGGAACCAAGGATACGCCTATGACCCCTATCGTTTTACCCTTATGAATAACCTACAATACAATGCGAAACATTTCTGCGCCTTGCACCTTTCTTGGAACGGACAAGGCATCCTCTTTAACCTCATTCCCGGTATCCGCTACCTTCGTTTGCGCGAACTGGTGACCTTCAAACTGGCGGCGAACCTAGACCCCGCTTCCTATCGTGATGAAACAAATCCGTTCCATACTCCTTATGTCGAGGTAGGCTGCGGCATAGGGAATATCTTGCGCGTACTCGACCTCCATTCTGTTTGGAGGGTAACGAACCGACAAGACCCCACCACCCCGCTGTGGGCGATGCGGTTCCGTCTTCATCTGGATTTATGATTAGTGATTGGCCGGGTGGTAGGTTAGAATAGCCTTCCGCAAATCCTGTACATCCACGTGCGTGTAGATTTCCGTCGTGGCCAAGTCCTCGTGCCCAAGCAACTGCTGAATGATACGTAAATCGGCTCCGTTCTGCAGTAAGTGCGTAGCAAACGAATGCCGTAATGTATGGGGCGACACCACCTTATGTATCCCCGCAGCTGCAGCTAGGGTTTTGATGATGGTAAACACCATCGCCCGCGTCAAGGGACGCCCGTAACGATTGACAAAAGCGTAGTCTGTGGCTTTGGGGTCGATGGGCCAATGAGCGCGCTCCTCCATCCAAAAAAGGAACCATTTCTTTGCCTCCGCAGAGATGGGGACATATCGCTGTTTACTCCCTTTTCCGAGGATGAGCATATACTCCTCCTCAAGATAGATATTACTGAGTTTGAGTTCCGTCAATTCGCTTACACGTAATCCGCTACCATAGAGCATCTCTACCATCGCGCGGTTGCGATGTCCTTCGTTGGAACTCAGGTCAATCTGATCAATCATCGCATCAATCTCCTCTAAGGTAAGCACCTCGGGCAGATGTACCTCCCGCCGGGGCTGCGCCAAGAGTTCCGAGGGGTCTTGTTCAATGAAATTCTTATACAGCAAAAACCGATAAAACGATCGGATACCCGATAATATCCGTGCTTGCGAACGGGGATTAGACTGTCCGTTGAACTGCTCGTACACAAACTGCTCTAAGTCCGATAGCTGAAGCTGAACGATATCCAGATGATACTTGTCCGCATAGAGCCGTAATTTCTCGAGGTCTTGTTCATAGGCCTCTACCGAATGCGAACTCAATCCGCGTTCCAAACGCAGGTAGGCATTGTAGTCCTTATAGATAGAATCGGGTTTATTCACGATGACCGGATTTATACATCACCCGCGTCGGGAGATACGATGTGACAAGACCCAATACCACCACTACCGCTAATACAAAGAGTATATCCAACCCTTCTACCGATACCGGATAAGCGGAGATGATATACTCCGTTCCGTTGCCGAGTTTAAGTAATCCCCATTGCTCCTGCATCACGCATAAGCCTAAACCCAAACCCACACCAATCACAGCCCCCAACCCATTAATCAGGAACCCCTCGTAAAGGAAGATGCGACGAATGAGTGTGGTATCTGCTCCCAGGTGCGAAAGTGTGAGCGTGTCCGCTTGTTTATCGAGGATAAGCATCGTAAGTGATGAGATCATATTTAGGCCGGCAATACAAAGGATAAACATCATCAGTAGAGCCGTCAGCCATTTCTCAATCCGTAAGACGCGGTAGAAATCTTCCTGTTGCTCGTAGCGATTGAGCACCTTAAAGGATGGCCCTAAAACGGCTTTCAGCCTCGCTTGCACTTTCTTTACCGAGGCTCCGGGTTGCACCTTCACCATCAGCGAGGTCACCGTCGTAGAATCGTATTCAAACAGTTCGCGAGCCAGGGGCAGGGAGATAATCGCCACCTTGTCGTCATACTGCGCCTGATTGACCGCAAACTCTCCCGATACAAACGCTACTGCCTGATGAAAACTCTGGTCGGGGCGCATGAGACTAATCTGACCCTGACGCTTTGGAGCATAGATATGAATGGCATCCACAAAATACGAATGTACGCCTAATAAAGTCGCCAGACCCCGACCGAAGATAATGCGCTCAAACGCCCCGTCATTCACGATGAACTGTCCCGACCGAATGGTCGTATCGATATTTGTTATCTGCCTAAAATGTTCATCTACCCCCTTCAATATTGCGGGAATCTGATGACCTTTGTATTCGAGTAAAGCCGTTTCTGAAACTTCTTGTGCATACCCGGCGATACGTTCGTCCCCGGTGAGGCAGGTACAGATACTGTCACTCAAACGGAAAGACTTACCTTCCGCCGCTTCGATCTTCAGGTCCGGATCAAAATTGGAGAACATCGACTGCACCAGTGTCCCGAAACCGTTCATCACGGACAGCACACACACCATCGCGGCCGCAATCACCGCTACAGCCGCTACACTGATACCACTAACAATGTTAATGGCTTGATGTCCTTTCTTAGAAAAGAGATACCGCCAAGCTATAAATAGATCTGCTTTCACTTGCCTAATAGTTGATCTATACGCTCCATCTTATCCAAAGTCTCATCCAGATGGAAATGTAACTCGGGAATGATACGCAACTGATGTCGTTCCAAGTTTCCTAACTCAAAGCGAAACTTAGGCGTATCTTCTTCTATTTGATGGATTAAATCAGCTTGGGGACTATAGATAGACAAGTATACGTTCGCCACAGCCAAATCGGGACTCACCCTCACCTCACTAACGGAGATAAGAGTGGACGATATGGTGCGAGCGTAACGAAGAAAGATGTCGCTGAGGTCCTTCTGGATCAGGCGAGCAATCTTTTGTTGACGAGTAGTTTGCAACTTACCTACAATTAAAATTTGTGACGACCTTCGTCAGCAACCGTCAGTTGCTTACGGCCATGGGCACGGCGGGCAGCTAAGACGCGACGGCCGTTAGCGGTAGCCATTCTCTCGAGGAAACCGTGTTTGTTACGACGTTTACGTTGAGAAGGTTGAAAAGTACGTTTCATAATCTTTTTTGTTTTATTTTATTCTTTTTTTCGCAAAATGGACTGCAAAAGTACAACAATTTTTTGATATATGCAAATTTTTTTGTATCTTTGCACCACTTTTTATTGATTTTCATGCTAAAAACGGACCAAATCATCGTATTGCATTGCCAAAAACACTCCGATAAGGCCAATATCCTGCATACCTATTCCTTGCAGAACGGACGCCAGAATTTTATCCTTTATCGGGGACACAAGCGCACCGGAATGG
>CALCGR010000133.1 GCA_937901025.1 uncultured Bacteroidales bacterium | reverse complement strand
AGGAAGTTAACGAGCTCGCTCAAGTATTAAAAGAAGAGTACGGTATTGAACCCGCCGCTGCTGCTGTTGCAGTTGCTGCTGCTCCTGGTGCAGGTGCAGGTGAGGCTGCTGCCGCTGAAGAGAAGACCAACTTCGACGTTGTATTGAAGGACGCCGGTGCTCAAAAGCTCCAAGTCGTTAAGGCTGTTAAGGAACAAACCGGTCTGGGTCTGAAAGAGGCTAAGGATATCGTAGACGCTGCTCCTGCTACCGTTAAGGAAGGTCTGGACAAAGCAGCTGCTGAGGCTCTCAAGAAAGCCCTCGAAGAAGTAGGTGCTACTGTAGAACTTAAGTAAGTCATTACCGATATCGGTTATTGGTTTAGATCCCTTTTCAGGGGGTCTAAACCTTTTTCTCTGAATATAGCAGATTGTTAAAAACTTATTAAATATTGGTAATAATAATGCGGTTTTAGTTAACATTTATTAAAATACAAAACCATCTATTTAGCTCTAAATAACTGATTACCAACAGTTTTTACATCTGTTAAACCATTAAAACCATCTAGAAAATGGCAACAAAACAAAAAACGCAAAGAGTCAACTTCTCGGCCATGCAAAAGCAGATGCCGTATCCTGACTTCTTAGCAATTCAACTCAAGTCCTTCCAAGACTTCGTTCAGATGGATTCCACCCCGGAGGAGCGCCGTAAGGAAGGGCTGTACAAAGTGTTCTGTGAGAACTTCCCCATTCAGGACACAAGAAATAGTTTTTCGCTTGAGTTTTTGGATTACTATGTAGATCCGCCCCGTTACTCGATTGAAGAGTGCTTGCTGCGCGGCTTGACCTACTGTGTTCCGTTGAAAGCGAAACTGAAACTGTCGTGCTCGGATCCCGATCATGAGGATTTTGATACCGTCATCCAAGACGTTTATCTGGGTACGATTCCGTATATGACCCCGAAGGGTACGTTCGTTATCAATGGTGCTGAGCGTGTCATCGTCAGCCAGTTGCACCGTTCGCCCGGTGTGTTCTTCGGAACCTCCATGCACTCGAACGGAACGAAGCTCTATTCGGCCCGTATCATCCCGTTCCGCGGTTCGTGGATCGAGTTCGCTACGGATATCAACAAGGTCATGTACGCTTACATCGATCGTAAGAAGAAGCTGCCCGTAACCACCTTATTGCGCGCCATCGGTTTTGAGTCCGATAAGGACATCCTCGACTGCTTTGGTTTGGCGGAAGAAGTGAAGGTGAGCAAGGCAGTGCTCGAACAATATATCGGTCGTCGTCTGGCAGGTAACGTGATGAAGGCTTGGACCGAGGACTTCGTAGATGAGGACACCGGTGAGGTTGTCACCATCGAGCGTAACGAGGTGATCCTTGAACGCGAGACGGAACT
Organism: uncultured Bacteroidales bacterium; assembly: GCA_937901025.1. GTDB lineage: Bacteria > Bacteroidota > Bacteroidia > Bacteroidales > Paludibacteraceae > Colicola. The sequence goes on along the minus strand of CALCGR010000133.1, from coordinate 9,075 downwards.
GACCGCCGAGAATGTACAAACGATCCTCGAGGCGGGTGTTAAGACGATTCTTATGCACAAGGAGGAAGCCCGCGAGAACGATTTCTCGATTATCTTCAACACCTTGCAGAAAGACCCGTCGCACTCCGAGAAGGAGGCCGTGCTGTATATCTATCGTCAGTTGCGTAATGCTGAACCTGCCGATGATGCTACCGCTCGCGAGGTCATTCAAAACCTGTTCTTCTCCGAGAAACGCTATGACTTAGGCGATGTAGGACGTTACCGCATCAACCGTAAGTTAAATATGGATATCCCGGCGGAGACGCGTGTGCTGACGCAACAGGATATGATTGAGATCATCAAGTACTTGGTACAACTCATTAACTCCAATGCGGAGGTAGATGATATCGACCACCTGTCCAACCGTCGTGTACGCACCGTAGGTGAACAACTCTATAACCAGTTCGGTATTGGTCTGAACCGTATGGCTCGCACCATCCGTGAGCGTATGAATGTACGCGATAACGAGGTGTTCACGCCGACCGACCTGATCAACGCTAAGGCTATCACGAGTGTCATCAACTCGTATTTCGGTACCAACGCTCTGAGTCAGTTCATGGACCAGCAGAACCCGTTGGCGGAAATCACGCACAAGCGTCGTATGTCGGCCCTGGGTCCCGGCGGTCTGAGCCGTGACCGTGCCGGATTCGAGGTACGTGACGTACACTATACCCACTATGGTCGTCTGTGTCCTATCGAGACACCGGAAGGACCGAACATCGGTTTGATCTCGTCGTTGTGTATCTATGCGAAGATCAATGACCTCGGTTTCATCGAGACGCCTTACCGTAAGGCGGAGAATGGTGTCGTAGACCTCGACAATGACCACGTGATGTTCCTCACCGCCGAAGACGAGGAGAACATGACGGTCGCACAAGGTAACGCCCCGCTTGATAAAGATGGTAAGTTTATTCGCAATAAAGTAAAGGCCCGTTTCGAGGCCGACTTCCCGGTCGTAGCACCCGAGCAGATCAATGCCATGGACGTAGCTCCGTCGCAGATCGCTTCTATCGCGGCTGCCCTCATTCCGTTCCTGGAGCACGATGATGCTAACCGTGCGTTGATGGGATCGAACATGATGCGCCAGGCCGTACCGTTGTTGCGTCCGGAAGCACCGATCGTAGGTACCGGTATCGAGGGTCAACTGATCCAAGACTCCCGTACCCAGATTGAAGCCGAAGGCGAAGGCGAAGTGACGTATGTGGATGCAGATGTGATCCGCGTGATGTACGACCGCACCGACATGGAGGACTTCATCTCCTTCGATCCGGCGGAGAAGGAATATAAACTGCCTAAGTTCCAAAAGACGAACCAAAACACCACCATCGACCTGCGTCCTATCGTTCGCAAGGGTGATAAGGTGACCAAGGGTCAGATCATGACCGAGGGTTATGCTACCGAGAATGCCGAGTTGGCGTTAGGTAAGAACCTGAAGGTGGCTTACATCCCTTGGAAAGGATATAACTACGAGGATGCTATCGTACTGAGCGAGCGCATCGTTCGTGAGGATATGTTCACCTCCGTTCACGTAGTAGAGCAACTGCTTGAGGTACGTGAGACCAAGCGCGGACTGGAAGAGTTCACGTCGGATATCCCGAACGTAAGTGAGGAAGCTACCCGCGACCTCGACGAACACGGTATCATCCGTATCGGTGCTCATGTAGGTCCCGGCGATATCCTGATTGGTAAGATCACCCCGAAGGGGGAGACCGATCCTTCGCCCGAAGAGAAGTTACTGAAGGCTATCTTCGGTGATAAGGCGGGTGATGTGAAGGACGCTTCGCTCAAGGCCAGTCCTTCGCTCGACGGTGTGATCATCGATAAGAAACTCTACTGCCGTGCGGTGAAAGACCGTAAGGCTAAACAGGAGGATAAAGAGAAGATTGCTAAGCTCGACGTTACCTTCAAGGAGCAAGCCGAGATCCTGCGTCAGATGCTCATTGACAAGTTGGCGGTTATCCTGAAGAATAACTCCGCGAACAGCGTGAAGGATATCATCGGTACCGAGTTACTCTCCAAGGGACAACACTTCTCCAAGGAGCGTCTCAATCAGTTGAACTTCCAAACCGTGATGCTCTCCGGTTGGACGACCGATGAAGAGAAGAACGACTTGGCCGCTCGCTGCGTGATGAACTATATCGGCAAACTCAAAGAGATGGAAGCCGAACTCAAACGTCAGAAGTTCAATATCACCATCGGCGATGAACTGCCTAATGGTATCATCCAAATGGCGAAGGTCTATGTCTGCAAGAAACGTAAGATCCGCGTAGGTGATAAGATGGCCGGTCGTCATGGTAATAAAGGTATTGTATCTAAGATTGTGCGCGTAGAGGATATGCCGTTCTTGGCGGATGGTACGCCGGTGGATATCGTTTTGAACCCGCTGGGTGTGCCTTCTCGTATGAATATCGGTCAGATCTTCGAGGCGGTACTCGGTTGGGCCGGCCGCGAGTTGGGCGTTAAGTTTGCTACGCCTATCTTCGATGGCTGCACCCTCGACTCCCTCAACGAGTGGACCGATAAAGCGGGTCTGCCCCGTGCCGGTAAGACGCAGTTGTATAATGGTGAGACGGGTGAGCCCTTCGACCAGATGGCTACCGTCGGTGTGACGTACTTCATGAAGTTAGGTCACATGGTTGACGATAAGATGCACGCTCGTTCGATTGGCCCGTACAGCTTGATTACCCAACAGCCGTTGGGCGGTAAAGCGCAGTTCGGTGGTCAACGTTTCGGTGAGATGGAGGTTTGGGCTCTCGAGGCTCACGGTGCCGCTCACGTACTGCAAGAGATCTTGACCGTCAAGTCCGATGATGTCACGGGTCGTGCTCGTACCTATGAAGCCATCGTCAAGGGTGAGGCTATGCCTACTCCGGGTATCCCCGAGTCCCTCAACGTATTGTTACATGAGTTACAAGGATTGGCTCTATCTATCACTTTGGAATAATTAAAAACTTACAACTATGGCTTTAAAACAAGATAACAATAAGAAAACCGGTTTCTCCAAGATAACCATTGGCTTGGCTTCCCCCGACGAGATCATGTCGATCTCCAGCGGTGAAGTGCTCAAACCGGAAACGATCAACTACCGCACCTACAAACCCGAACGTGACGGTTTGTTCTGCGAACGCATCTTCGGTCCTACCAAGGACTACGAATGCCATTGCGGTAAGTACAAACGTATCCGTTATAAAGGTATCGTGTGCGAACGCTGCGGTGTTGAAGTAACGGAGAAGAAAGTGCGCCGTGAACGTATGGGTCATATCAAACTCGTCGTTCCGGTAGCCCATATCTGGTATCTGCGTTCGTTGCCTTCGAAGATGTCCGCTCTGCTGGGCATCCCGACCAAGCAACTGGATGCGATCATCTATTACGAGAAGTATATCATCCTGCACGCCGGTTGTCTGGCCGGACAAGAACTCGATGGTGAAGTAGTAGAGGATCGTATGCTCCTTGACGAGGACCAGTACCTCAAACTCGTAGAGCGTCTGCCCGAGGATAACGAGAACCTCGAGGAGGGTAATCCCGATAAGTTCGTGGCTAAGATGGGTGCAGAAGCCCTCTATGACCTCCTCGCCGCTATCGACCTGGACGAACTCAGTTACCAACTGCGTGCCGAAGCCGACAAAGACTCGTCCATGCAGCGCAAGCAGGAGTCCCTCAAACGACTCCAGGTGGTAGAGTCCTTCCGTGCTTCGAAGGGTAAGAGCCGTCCCGAATGGATGGTACTGCAGGTGATTCCTGTTACTCCTCCGGAACTGCGTCCGCTCGTACCGTTGGATGGTGGCCGTTTTGCTACCTCTGACCTCAATGACCTCTATCGTCGTGTGATCATCCGTAATAACCGTCTGAAACGTCTCGTTGAGATCAAAGCACCGGATGTCATCCTGCGTAACGAGAAACGTATGCTGCAAGAGGCCGTTGACTCGCTCTTCGATAACTCGCGTAAGACGACCGCTATCAAGTCCGAGGCGAACCGTCCGTTGAAGTCTCTGTCTGACTCCCTGAAGGGTAAACAAGGACGTTTCCGTCAGAACCTGCTGGGTAAACGTGTGGATTATTCCGCTCGTTCCGTCATCGTGGTAGGTCCGGAACTGAAGATGCACGAGTGCGGTCTGCCTAAAGACATGGCAGCCGAACTATATAAGCCGTTCATCATCCGCAAACTCATTGAGCGCGGTATCGTGAAGACGGTCAAATCCGCGAAACGCGTCATCGATCGTAAGGAACCCGTCATCTGGGAGATCCTTGAGCACGTGATGGAAGGACACCCCGTCCTGCTGAACCGTGCACCGACGTTGCACCGTCACGGTATCCTGGCCTTCCAACCGAAGATGATTGAGGGTAAGGCTATCCAACTGCACCCGCTGGCTTGCGCCGGATTTAACGCCGACTTCGATGGTGACCAGATGGCCGTTCACTTGCCTTTGTCCAATGAGGCTATTTTGGAGGCCCAACTGCTGATGCTGGGTTCGCACAATATCCTTGACCCCGCTAACGGTAATCCTATCACCGTTCCGTCGCAGGATATGATCCTGGGTCTGTATTACATCACCAAACCCCGTAAGGGCGTTAAGGGCGAAGGCCTGATCTTCTCCTCGGCCGAGGAGTGCACCGTTGCCCTCAACGAGCGTAAGGTGGATATCCATGCCCTGGTGAAGGTTCGTATCAAAGACCGCGTGGATGGTCAACCCGTCGTTCATATCGTCGAGACCACCCCGGGCCGTATCATGGTCAACCAATATGTTCCCGCCGAAGTGGGATATCAGAATACCACCCTCAAGAAAGGTGCCGTTAAGAAGATCATTGCCCAAGTCATCAAGACCTGCGGTGTGAGCCGTACGGCCCAGTTCTTGGACGACATCAAGAACCTCGGTTATAAGATGGCGTTCCTCGGTGGTCTGAGCTTCAACCTCAACGATATCCTTATCCCGGAGGAGAAAGCCAAACTCGTAGCCGAAGGTAATGCCGAAGTAGAACGTATCACCGAGATGTATAACTTCGGTGAGATGGGTGATGACGAGCGTTATAACAACGTCATCGGCGCATGGACGAAAGTCGATAATGCCGTTACCGAAGTGCTGATGAAGCATATGGAAGAAGCCGAACAAGGTTTCAACTCCGTCTACATGATGATGGATTCCGGTGCCCGTGGTTCGAAACAGCAGATCAAACAGCTCGCCGGTATGCGTGGCTTGATGGCTAAACCTCAGAAAGCCGGTGCTGCCGAAGGTCGTCAGACCATTGAGAACCCGATTCTCGCGAACTTTAAGGAAGGTCTGTCCGTGCTGGAGTACTTCGTCTCTACCCACGGTGCTCGTAAGGGTCTGGCCGATACTGCCTTGAAGACCGCCGATGCCGGTTACCTGACGCGTCGTCTGGTCGATGTATCGCACGATGTGATCATCACCGAAGAAGACTGCGGTACGCTGCGCGGACTGGTAGCGCGTGCTATCAAACAAAACGATAACGTGGTCGCAACCCTGACCCAACGTATCCTCGGACGCGTATCCGTACACGATATAGTAGATAATGAGGGCAAACTCATCGTTGCTGCGGGCGAAGAGATTCGCGAAGCCGCTTGCGAGGCCATCGAGGCTGCCGGTATAGAGGAAGTGGAGATTCGTTCCGTCCTCACCTGCGAAGCTAAACATGGTGTCTGCGCTAAGTGCTATGGCCGCAACCTGGCTACCCGTCAGATGGTACAGAAAGGTGAGGCCGTCGGTGTCATCGCGGCACAAGCCATCGGTGAGCCCGGTACGCAGCTGACCCTACGAACCTTCCACTCCGGTGGTGTCGCAGGAAACGCTGCTACTCAAAACACCTATGCTATCCCGCGTGAGGGTATCATCGAGATTGAGGACCTGCGTACGATAACCACCGAAGCCGGTGATACCATCGTTGTCAGCCGTCTCAACGAGATGCACCTCAAGGACGAGAAGACCGGTGTTATCCTCACTACGTTTAATATCCCCTACGCTTCTAAGTTGTTCGTTACCCCGGGTCAGAAATATACGAAGGGTACCGTCATCTGCGAGTGGGATCCGTATAAAGCTTCCCTCGTCATCGAACTCAATGGTCACCTCCGTTATGACGACGTCATCGAAGGACTGACCTGCAAGACCGAGACCGACGAACAAACCGGTAAGAAGGAAGTTTCCATCACCGATACCCGTGATAAGACGAAGATGCCGGTAGCCCATATCGTGGATGCCGCAGGCAATATCCTCCGTACCTATAACCTCCCCGTCAAGGCGATGCTTGTGCACCCCGATGGCGCCGAAGTCAAAGTCGGAGACCTGCTCTTCACCATCACCCGTGCCTTTGGTACCGCAGGTGATATCACCGGTGGTCTGCCTCGTGTAACGGAGCTCTTTGAGGCCCGTAACCCGTCCAACCCGGCTATCGTAGCCGAGATTGATGGTGAGGTTACCTTTGGTAAGATCAAACGCGGTAACCGCGAACTGTTCGTTACCTCTAAACTCGGTGAACAGAAAGCGTACCTCGTTCCGTTGACCAAACAGATCCTCGTACAAGAGGGCGACTATGTACGCGCCGGTGTGGCTTTGTCCGATGGTGCCGTAACGCCGGAAGATATCTTGGCTATTCAAGGTCCTACCGCTGTACAAGACTATATCGTCAACGAGGCACAAGCCGTTTACCGTCTGCAAGGTGTAGAGATCAACGATAAACACTTCGAGATCATCGTTCGTCAGATGATGCGCAAGGTAGAGATACAGGATGCCGGTGACACCCGTTACCTCGAAGGTCAAGTCGTAGACAAACTCGACTTCCTTGAGGAGAACGACCGCATCTGGGGTAAGAAAGTCGTTACCGATGCCGGACAATCCGATGTGCTCCGTCCCGGACAGATCGTCACCGCCCGTCGTCTGCATGACGAGAACTCTTCCCTCCGCCGTCGCGATAAGAAACTCGTTGTCGCTCGTGACGCCATGTGCGCTACCGCTAAACAGATCCTCATGGGTATCACCCGTGCGGCGTTAGGTACGAAGTCCTTCATGTCCGCCGCCTCCTTCCAGGAGACGACGAAGATCCTCAACGAGGCCGCTATCCAAGGCCGCGTCGATAACCTCGAGGGCATGAAAGAGAACGTGATCTGCGGTAACCTCATCCCCGCCGGTACGGGACTGCGCGAGTTCCAGAAACTCGTCGTCCACAACGCCGACGAGTATGCCGCTATCCAAGCAGCACGCGCCGAACGCGAAGCACAACTCCGTAGCGAGGAAGAAGAAAATTAATTCATTCATAATAAAGGCGACCTCACGGGGGCGCCTTTATTATTTTCATACATCATACACTATGCAGGACTCTTTACGTTTTCTCTCCGAACTCGCCCGTCACAATGACCGCGAGTGGTTCATGGCCCATAAAGACTGGTACAAAGCCTGTCATCAACGCTTTGAGGCGTTCACTGCTGCGTATATCGAACGTTTGGCGGTACTCGACCCGTCGATGGCTAAACTCACACCCCGTGACTGTATTTGGCGTATCTATCGCGATGTACGTTTCTCTGCCGATAAAAGGCCGTATAAGGAGTGGTTCGGTACCTTTCCCGCTCCCGGAGGAGGCAAACATAGTCCGCAGGGTGGGTATTACTTCCATCTCCAACCCAGACACTGTATGTTCGCCGCCGGGATTTGGTGTCCCGAACCGGACCTGCTCAAGACCCTGCGTCGCGAGATAGAGGCGAACTATGACGAGGTGGAAGCCATCATGGCAGCCAAACCGTTCCGCCGGTATTTTACGGACTTCGACACCGAATGGATGCTCAAGAAAGTGCCGGCAGGATTTGATCCTAACTTCGTCCATGCCGACTGGCTCAAACGCAAGGCGTTTACGGTCTCCACACCCCTTACCGATGCGCAGGTCTGCACCCCCGATTTTCTCGACCACCTCATCGATATTGCTGCGGCGGCCAAACCCTTAAACGACTTTCTAAACTACTCGTTCGAGTAAAAAATTGCAAAAACTCACACTTTTTCTTGCATATATCAAAAAAAAGTTGTACCTTTGCAGTCGAAATTACTCCTTTGAATCATATTAACCCTCTCTCCCAAAACCAACGGGGGGGGGTAATTTGTTGAAAATCAACAAGTTATAAATCTGAAGTCGTTAACTCGACTTTGGCTTTGTGTATTTTGTAAATATACAACTAACAATAATTATTAACAAACTAATTTTTTAACTTATGAAACATTACAATCAACCGGAGACGAACGTTCTCCAAGTCATCAACAGCAGCATTGTCTGCGCAAGTGCAGGACCGGGGTATGCTCCTGCTGCAAGTTTAGAGTCCGTTGAAAAAACCAATGGAGCATGGTAATCAATCATCATTAAGCAATTATCTATTATGAAAAAGTTAATGTATTTCGCAGCTGCGCTGCTAGTGCTCGTTGGCTGCAACAAGAAAGACAATGCCCTCAATAACGCTCCCGAAGGTACTCCCTTTGAGAAAGGACAACAAGTAACCCTGACCGTTGGTGCCGGTGCGCAACAAGGTCCTAACAGAGTTGCAGGTGTGGATAATACCGCTGACAATAAAATCGACTTCAAGTGGGAAGAAAATGATAAGATCTTAGTGAAAGTAGGTAAAGAAACTGCTGAGTTTACGCTGACTACGGGTGCAGGTTCGAATATAGGTACGTTCTCGGGGTTAATGCCCGTCGGTGGTACCACATTTGATATTCAGTATCCTGTTAATACACCCGACTTGACTGCTGGACAGGTTTATCGCCCTATCCCTGCTGATAAGATGCTCTTTACGGCAACCAATTGCACATTATTTAGTAATGAAATTTCCCTCACCGCTCAATATGCAATGGTGCAACTCAACCTCTTTGGCACGGACAAGACTGTTGGTAAGATTATCTTCAAGAACATAACCGCCGATCCTGCTGTATCTTACACCTTGACCTGCACCGGTGGTGTGGCAATTGGTACTACTTCGGCAGAGGCTACTCCTTTCTATATGGTCGTTCCTACGGGCACGTATATGTTCGAGGCAGAGATATGGGATAA
>CALCGR010000132.1 GCA_937901025.1 uncultured Bacteroidales bacterium | reverse complement strand
TGACGGGTCATGAGGTGCTGAGTCTCAAAGACATCGGTTTCATCGACGAAATAGACGAAACAGGCGACACCCTAGAGGCTAACTCTCTTATTAAAGCGCGCGCTGTTCAACAGTTCCTTGAGGTTCACCCGTCCCCCTTCTCTATCGATGGCATTTTTTCTGACGACACCGGTTTGGAGATTCGCGCCTTGGGCAATCAGCCCGGAGTTCGTACCGCCCGATGGGCAGGAGAACCCGCCGTAGATAGTCGTAATCGGGTGAAAGCGCTCCATGAATTGACCGGCATAACCAATCGATGCGCCCGCTTTAGAACCGTAATCACACTTATACGAAAAAACACGGAGCAACAAGTAGAAGGAATAGTAACCGGTCGGATTGCGGAAAAAGAAATGGGAGATGGCGGTTTTGGTTATGATCCCCTTTTTATTCCCGAAGGTTACGACCAAACTTTTGCACAATTACCTGCGGAGATAAAAAACACTATCAGTCATCGTGCGCGAGCGATAGAAGCATTACGAGATATTCTAGAAAACCTATGATATGAAAAAACTTTTTTGGATATTCGGTCTATGTTGTTGCTTACCCTTATGGGCAACGGATGACACACAACCTCTCGACATGGGAACTATGTTACAATGGGAGAGTTATGCATCCTATTTCCAACCCACAGACTTAGTGCTCACCAATAATCATGTCTTCGAGTTAGCCGAAGGAGCTCTATTTTCCGTGGGCAGGCAGAATGGCAGTATATCCCGATGGGGGAAAAAAGAAGGAATGCACGGAGGCTCCATTGCACGCATTGCCTATATCGAATCGCAAGATGCGGTGTTGGTCATCTATGCCGATAACTTGATTGATATAATCTCGTCCCGAGGAGAGATAGAAGAGATTGCGGACCTCTACCAATCCACTACTCCCGTTAAGATACAGGCACTTTGCGTTCACAACCAAACAGCCTATATCGGCACTGAATTTGGTATTATCGCATTAAACCTCAAAAAGAGAGAAGTGTCGGACACGTATTATATCGGTCCCAATGCTTCTTCTATCCCCGTCACCGAATTGGCGGTTTTGGGAGATACCCTCTTTGCTATCAGCGGAACCAATCTATACAAAGGGAACCTAAAGGATCAACTCATCAATTATAAAAACTGGGAGATTGAACCGACGGGGTTGACTACTCCCCAATGGATGGTTGTTTATAAAAAACACTTATGGATCTTGGATCAATCCAAAATTCACGAACGGCAAAACGGAAAATGGTTGCAGCACCTACCCGTTTATGTTTTTTCGAAGATGATGTCCAATGCCGACAAATTACTCTTAGTCCCGGGAGAAAAGCACATTTATGAATATAGAGACACCGTCGTTGTTACTATCTATTCTTCCCCCGCAGCGGCGGCTGTTTATGACACAAAAGCGCACCTGTATTGGGTGGCAGCAGAAGAGAAAGGTGTGGTAGAAGTAAATGGCAATTACATGTACGAACAGAATCATTATATTCCCGATGGACCCATACGAAACGAAGCCTATCACTTGCAGTTTGCCGGAGAGAAACTCTTTGTTTGTCCCGGTGGGCGGTGGGCTTCAGAGAACCGTATTGATGCCTCTTTCGCTTATTATAAAGATGGACAATGGGGTTATGAAACGGCTAAGAATACCGAAAAACTATTGGGTGTTGCCCCAACAGACCTTGTGGCGGTGGCCGTTGATCCTGACGATGATACCCACTTCTTTATGTCCACCTATAGCCGAGGGGTATTGGAATATCGAAACAATAAGATTTATAAGCAACATACCGAAGGGACACCCGGATGTTCTTTAACCTCACTGATAGAAAACAACCCTAAATATGTCAGAACCGATGGTGCCACTATGGATAATGGCTATTTGTGGGTACTACAAACAGAATCGAGGCCATACACAATTAACGTAATGGATTGTAATACCAAAAAATGGGCCGGGTACAATATCTCAAGCAATGGACAGCGCATTACGCTTATTACTCCAAAGGGGATTTGGATTGATAAACGCGATAGCCACTATAAATGGTTTATCAATCAACGTTCTCCTGTAGGCATCATTCTACTTTATGACAATGGGACTCCAATGAAAGGCAATGATGATCGAGTCATCTTCCGTAACGAATTACAAGATCAAAATGGTAAAACCTTTAACTTTGTCCGTCTCAATGATATGGCGCAAGATAAGAATGGTGATTTCTGGGTGGGCTTTAATGAAGGTGTTTGCATTATCCCCGCCGAATCGGATTTCTTCAGTTCTAATGCTTGCAAGCGTGTGATTATCCCTCGCAATGACGGAACCGGTCTTGCCGACTATTTGTTAGGGACAGAAAATGTAACCGCTATCGCAATCGATGGTGGCAACCGCAAATGGCTTGGAACCG
>CALCGR010000131.1 GCA_937901025.1 uncultured Bacteroidales bacterium | reverse complement strand
GATCAATGTCCCATACTATCGATAATAAATTATACATAATTTATTAGGTTAGAGTTGAGAGTTTAGTGTTTAGAGTAGTTTATAAGTACCTCAGTTTAGAGTTGAACTAGTCTCCGCTCGTCGGGGAATATCCCCTTGCCGCGGGGCGCTCCCCTTCTTATTCTGGGTCTTCCGGTTGATAACTACGACGTAAACCGGAAATTAAACGCGCCTCTTCTTCCACTAAAACCTCAATGTTTTTTAATTCTTCGTTATCTATATATTTTAAATTATTTGCTATCTCCAATTGACTCATTACTTCCATTAAAGAGCCGTAAGCAATTTCTAAGAAATGTACTTTGTCTTTTACGGAATAGCGAGAAGTTCCTTCCGCTATATTTGATGTTATAGACACAGACGAACGTCGTAACTGATCACATAGAGCATATTGTTCCTCCTTGGGACATTGTCGCAGTATTCGATAAACATTTTTAACGATTTCTTTTGCTTTAGTATAGACTACTAATTTCCTATATCCAAATATTTCCATTTTCGTAAGGGAGCGCCCCGCGGCAAGGGCTGACGAAACAGCCCGACGAGCGGGCGCAGAAAAAGCGCAAAAACGAAAGAGAATTAGACCAGTTTGAGGTCGTGGTGCATCTTTTCCTTCTTGGTTTGCATATAACGGAGGTTATACGGATTGGGCGTAATCTCAATCGACACGTTCTCCACAATCTCAATCCCGTAACTCTCGAGCCCTACCCGTTTGACAGGGTTATTGGTCATGAGCCTTAGTTTCTTAGCCCCCATCATACGCAGGATCTGCGCCCCTACCCCATAGTCACGCTCATCGGGTTTGAAACCCAAATGGATATTGGCTTCTACCGTATCTTCCCCCTGTTCTTGCAACTTATAGGCGCGGATCTTATTCATCAGACCTATCCCTCGTCCCTCTTGGTTCATATAGACGATGATACCCTTTCCCTCTTTCTCGATCATTTGCATTGCCTTATGCAACTGTTCACCGCATTCGCAACGCTTGGAGGAGAAGATATCCCCCGTCACGCACGACGAGTGCACTCGACATAGGATCGGCTCGTCTTCTTTCCACTCTCCTTTGACAAGGACGATATGCTCAAGTCCGTTACTGAGTTGGCGGAAAGGTGTCAACATAAACTGACCATACTCGGTCGGCAAGAACACCGTTTCCCCTTTCTCTACGAGCGGAGCCTCTTCGCCCGGTCGTTGACTATCATTCGCTAACCGATAGGCAATGAGGTCCTTGATGGAAATCAGTTTGAGGTCATATTGTTGAGCTATCTGTTCGAGTTGAGGCAAGCGTGCCATTGTGCCGTCAGGGTTCATAATCTCTATCAGCGCTGCCGCCGGACGCAGACCCGCCAGACGCGCCAGGTCTACCGCTGCTTCCGTATGTCCTGCCCGTTGGAGTACCCCCCGCGGATTGGCGTAGAGCGGATTAATATGTCCCGGACGGCCAAACGTATCCGCCGTAGAAGCGGGATCAGCGAGAGCCCTGATGGTAGCGGCCCTGTCTGCCGCACTCACCCCCGTGGTGCAACCCTCGAGTTTATCAACGGTCACGGTAAACGGGGTACCGAGCATCGAGGTGTTATTGGTTACTTGATGGATAAGCCCTAACTCCGCACAGCGACTCTGAGGCAGCGGAGCACATAAGACACCCCGACCGTTCTTAAGCATAAAATTCACCTTCTCGGGCGTGATCTTTTCCGCTGCGATAATAAAATCCCCTTCGTTTTCGCGATCCTCGTCGTCTACGACAATCACGAACTTACCTTGTTTGAAGTCCTCAATGGCTTGATCAATTGTGTGCATTGTATCTTGAAGTTTTGAATATACGTTTTCACTTTCTCGAACCCTTTCATCCACGCCTCCGGATTGAGCAACGCCGAATCTGTAGCTGCCTTATACGTCAAGAAGATACCGATAGGTAGCAGCACAAACGAACTGAGCCACATCCCCGCCCAACAAGGCCATAAGGACTCGCGAGCCATCTTGTATCCCGCCGTGTCGATGATATAATAGATGATAAACATCACCACGGAAATAACCACCGGTGCCCCCAACCCTCCCTTGCGGATGATAGCGCCCAGCGGAGCTCCAATGAAGAAGAAGATCAGACACGCAAACGCCAAGGTGAACTTACGATAGAGTTCAATCTCGTGGCGGGTGATATACGACTTATAATCCTCCAGCACCATCGCGTTATAGGCGATGTGGTCTTTCTTTATCTGTGCTTGGTCGATAGCATTACGAAGTGCGCGTTGCTGCCTATTCAAAGACAACCGCGCAAAGATCGTATCTACATCGTAATCCTCCCGCACCATACCTTCTTCGGGGGCCATGAGCTCCAAGGTCTTACCGGACTCGCGCGCTAAGTAGTGATTGTTGACTAAGTTCGTACTCTGTTCCCTACCACGGTTCTGCGCAAGGACCCTCACGGAGTCAATAGACTCGATGAGTTGGGCGGTGTTCTTGCTGACGTGTTGGTCCTCCAGCACCGACTCATCATAGCGATTGAACTCCGTATCAAAATCGATGAGGATACGTTTCTCTTGGAACATCTCACGACGATAGGGCACGTTCTTCTCCGAGTTCGTCACCCGCTGCTGCTGCGTATTCAGGTTCTCAAACGATTCGCCGCTATACATACATAGCAGCAAGTACTTATTATCCTCCGAGAAGAAGATTTTACCCGAGTCCGCTACCATCACGGTCGCATTCCTAAAACCCTTCGAATAATCGTAAATCATCATATCCTTGAGCAACCCCGTTCGCGGGTTCTTGTGACGGACATAAATCTTATAGCCTTGAATACCCGCATAGAACTCCCCTTCGGGGATATCTAACTCCGGCGACTTCTGCCTAAGCGAGAAGATGAGGGTCCATAGTTTGACCTGAGAGACCGGCAGCACATAATTACTGAAATAGAATGCCCCTACCGCTATCATCGCTATGGCTATCGTCAACGGACGCATAATACGGAACAGGGAGATACCCGCTGCCTTCATCGCCGTCAACTCGAACTTCTCACCTAAGTTACCAAAGGAAATAAGGGACGCCAGCAAAATCGCTAACGGCAAGGCCAAGGGCACTACGGAGGCTACGGCATAGATAAAGAACTCCGCCAGCACCTTAATCTCTACCCCTTTACCCACCAAGTCCTGCACGTGCATCCAAACAAACTGCATGAGCAGGATAAAAATACAAATAAAAAACGTGAGCAAGAACAACACCAGGAAGTTCTTGAGCAAATAAATATCTATTTTCTTGATAATCTTCAACGCCTATCCTTCTAAGTTCTCACTCACAAAAACCAAGGGCAACAGATCCGCTGCCGACGCAAACGCATACACCTCTTTATCCCCATACAGCAGCACCTCCATCGGCTGATTATACCGATGTTCGGTCTCTACCATCACTTGCCTACATGCCCCGCAAGGCGCCTGCGGCTTCGCCGTGAAATGACCATCTGTATAACAAGCTATCGCTAATCGCAACACCGGTTGGTTCGGATAGGAGGCTCCCGCAGAGAACAGCGCACTGCGTTCCGCACACAGCCCGCTCGGGTAAGCGGCATTCTCCTGATTACATCCCCTTACGATTTCCCCGTTTTGCAGCAGTACAGCGGCTCCTACATGGAACTTCGAATAAGGACAATAAGAGAATTTCGTTTGCTCTTTGGCTACCTCAATCAGACGACGTTGGTCATCCGTTAACTCCTTCCAATCCAGCACTTGGGCTTTCGTTTGAATTTGCAAATTTTTCATTATTGAGAGATTTAAGTTGGGTTCGTTTTATGCCTATTTTACAAAATTCATGCAAAAATACAATTTTTTTTGCATATATCCAAATTTTTTTGTATTTTTGCAGTCAATTATGAAATTTTTGTGGTATGAGCAGACGAAACTTACCCATTTATCAAGACATCCTCATCACGGGCATCGCCGCGGAAGGGAAAGCCATTACCCGTATCGATGACCTCGTGGTGTTTGTGCCCTATTGCGTTCCGGGCGACGTGGTGGACCTCCAAGTGACCAAGAAAAAGCACTCGTTTATGGAGGCCCGCGTGATTCAATACAAGTCGCTTTCCGACAAACGCTGTCAACCCGTTTGCAAACACTATGGCACCTGCGGCGGATGTAAATGGCAAATCCTTCCTTACGAGGAGCAACTCAAATATAAGCAGCAACAAGTGGCGGATAACCTCACCCGCATCGGGAAGGTTGAACTGCCGCCGATACAGCCTATCTTAGGAAGTCAAAAGGTCTACCACTACCGCAATAAACTGGAGTTCACCTTCGCCGACCATCAGTGGCTCACCACCGAGCAGATGAAGGCGGGCGTACCTTTCGTGCCGGGATTAGGGTTCCATATGCCCTCCTGCTTCGACAAGGTGATGCAAGTGGACGAATGTCACCTCATGGACCCGCTCAACGATGCCATCCGCAACGGCGTCTATCGGTTTGCTATCGACCACGGCCTTACGTTTTATAACGAACACACCCACACCGGCCAACTGCGTAACCTGATGATTCGCAATAACGACAAAGGCGAGTATATGGTGGTGGTCGTCTTCGGGGAACCGCTGACCCAAGACGGGGAAGGGTTGCTCCAATATTTGCACGATGAATTCGCACAAATCATCAGTTTACAATACGTCATCAACGAGAAATTCAACGATACCATCGGCGACCTCGACGTCCACGTTTTTTATGGGGAGGAAGCCATCATCGAATGCATGGAAGGATTGCGGTTTAAAGTTGGACCCAAATCCTTTTACCAAACGAATACCGAGCAGGCGTACGAACTATATAAAGTGGTGCGTTCCTTCGCTTCCCTAACGGGCAAAGAGGTCGTTTACGACCTATATACCGGAACGGGAACGATAGCGAACTTCGTAGCCAAAAACGCCCGCCAAGTGATGGGTATCGAGTATGTGCCGGAGGCCATTGAGGACGCTAAACTCAATGCCGCGTTCAATGGCCTTGATAACACGCTTTTCTTTGCCGGGGATATGAAGGATATCCTGACGCAAGACTTCGTGAATCAGTACGGCAAACCCGATGTGATCATCACCGATCCCCCGCGGGCAGGGATGCACGAGGATGTGATTAACACGATTTTGTTTGCTGCGCCGGAGCGGATTGTATATGTCAGTTGCAACCCTGCTACGCAGGCAAGGGATTTGAATTTGCTCGATGGGGCGTACGAGGTAGTGGCGGTGCAACCGGTGGATATGTTTCCGCACACGCAGCACGTTGAGAATGTAGTGTTATTGAAAAAAAGATAATATGTATTTATTAAGTTTATTATTCATTTATTTTGTTCAGTTTACGGACAAAAAGGGTTGCGAGCCAATTGAGTTCAGTGAGCGGGCGCAGGTACAACGCGAGTTATGGAACATAGAGACGGATAGTTTGGACTATGAGGTGAGTCCCGTCTATCTCGACAGTATCCGTCATTTAGGTGCCGAGGTGATGCATTGGTCACGGTGGATGAATGGAGCGACGGTGAAGGTAATGGAGAGTGAAAGTGAAAGTGAGAGTGTGATTGGAAAGATAAAGAACTGTTCGTTTGTGGATACGGTGTATCTGACAAGGGATAATGCCAAAGAAGAAGTAGCGAACAAGTGGGACTTAGGTGAAACGCCGTGGAGGGCTCCTCAAAGGCAGATTATGCAATATTCGGATACGCAGTTGAATGTATATAACCTGATTGCCCTGCACGAGCAAGGATATATCGGTCAAGGGATACAAATGGCAGTGATTGACGGCGGGTTTACCAACGCCAATACACTAACATGTTTCGACAGTGTAAGGTCGCGTATCTTAGGAACGTACGATTTTACCGATGACGTCGATGATTTTTATGGTCCTACCGGAGGACACGGGAGTATGTGCTTCAGCCTTATTGGAGGTTACACAGAGGGTTATGAAGGCTCGGCTTTGGGCGCAGAGTACTATCTTATGCGTAGTGAGGAATATGCGACGGAAAGTCCAAAGGAGATGGATAACCTCGTCGTAGCCTTTGAGAAAGCCGATAGTCTGGGCATCAACGTGCTCTCTATTTCGTTAGGGTACGCCTTATTTGATAATCCTAATCTCAACCTCACTTACGCACAGATGAACGGACGCTCTACACGTGTTTCTCGTGCCGCTACTATTGCTGCCAAGAAAGGGATTCTTGTCTGCAATGCCGCCGGCAACGAAGGGAGCAAGGAGTGGAAATACATCACCGCTCCCGCCGATGCCGATAGTATTCTGACCATAGGTGCGGTAGGAGTGGATAGTGTTATGGCGGCTTTCTCCAGTTATGGTCCGAGTGCTGACGGTCGCGTCAAGCCGGAGGTGTGTGCGGTAGGTTACCAGTCGGTTATCATTAACCCCGAGACAGATGTATTAAGAAAAGGTAACGGCACCTCGTTTGCTTGTCCGTTGATGGCAGGTTTGGCGGCTTGTGTCTGGTCGGCTCACCCGCAAGAGACAGCTATGCAGATACGGCAACGCATCATCGACTCTGCTCATAAGAAAGACGCTCCCGATAATCGCTACGGCTACGGCATTCCCGATGCAATGAAAGCGGCAGGAATCACGACGGAGTTGAGAGGCGGAGAGGCGGAAAGGCTGAGAGGAGGAGAGAAGGCACGTGTGGTGATGGAAGAGGGACAGATATTTATCCTTGTACAAGGGAAGAAATATGGAATACTAGGAAACCCTAGGGAGAACTAGGAATACTAGGATAACTAGGAGAACTAGAGAACATAAAAAAAGGGTAAGCTTACTACATCGCACCGCTACAACCTCCTACCCTTGCTTCGGTCAAGACCTGGGGGAATTCAGAGGGAGCTGGTCGTATAGGACTTACCCTAGAAGAGCCAACTTTTCAATTGGGACTGCAAAGGTACAACAATTTTTTGATATAACCAAATATTTCTGCATTTTTTTTGTAATAATCGTTCATTTTGGTCGAGAAATTTATACAAGATAGAATCATCGAAGAACTACCCTTCACCCCCAACGAGGACCAAACCACCCTCATCAACCAATTGGGACGGTTCGTACTTCAGCCCTCAGAAAACAAAGTTTTTCTGCTGCGCGGCTATGCCGGTACCGGTAAAACCAGTATGGTCTCTGCCTTGGTGCGGGCCCTCAATAAACTCCACCAACACTGTGTTCTTCTCGCCCCTACGGGACGAGCCGCCAAGGTACTATCGCATTATTCGGGCTTTCCCGCCTTCACCATCCATAAGTATATCTACCGCCAGGAACGCATCGATGTAGAGAGTTTCGGCCTGGCGGAAAATAAAGCCACCAACACCCTGTTTATTGTCGATGAAGCCTCGATGATTGCCACCCAAACGGATAACGCCACCTTCGGTACCGGCAACCTACTCGAGGACCTCATTCATTTCGTGTATTGCGGTCACCACTGCTCCATCCTCTTCGTAGGCGACGATGCCCAACTGCCCCCTGTAGGTCAGTCGGAATCCCTCGCCCTACAATCCAAACACCTCGCCGGATTCGGACTCGATGTCAGTGAGGCGGTCCTCTCCCAAGTCGCCCGACAAGCCCTCAACTCGCAGATTCTCGTCAACGCTACCGCCCTGCGCGAGTCGCTCCATACGGATAAACACCTCATCGATATCACCGAAGGTGAGGACGTGCAACGCCTCACCGGCGATGTAGTCGTTGAGCATCTGGAAAACTCCTACCGTGAGGTGGGCGTAGAAGAAACGCTCATCCTCACCCGTAGCAATAAGCGCACGAACCTCTATAACCAAGGCGTACGCAACCGTATCCTCTGGCGGGAGGAACTCATCAGTACCGGGGACCGACTGATGGTGAGCAAAAACAATTACTTCTGGACCGAACAATACGAAGACCTTCCCTTCCTCGCCAACGGGGATATGATGGAGGTCGTACGACTCAGCCACGAGCGGGAGATGTACGGTTTCCACTTTGTGGACGCCTCCCTACGCGCCCTCGACTACGACTGGGAGATCGACGTTGTCCTATGGCTCGATACCCTGACCACCGACTCGCCCGAAGCAAACTACCAACTCCATAAGGAACTCTTCACCCGCATTACCGAAGACTATCCCGAGATACGCTCCCGACGCGAACTATGGAAGACCATCAAATCTACCCCTTATTATAATGCGCTACAAGTGAGGTTTGCCTATGCCGTGACTTGTCATAAAGCCCAGGGCGGACAGTGGAAACATGTCTATATCGATCCCGGCAAACCCGCGGACGACCTCGCCACCGAGCAGGAACGTAAAGACTACCTCAGATGGTTTTATACCGCCCTTACGAGGGCTACAGAGCAAGTTTTTCTGCTAAATTACCCGAAAAAATAGAAATATATTTGCATAAATGCAAAATATTTTGTATCTTTGCGCCAAAATTCTGTATTTGTATGAAGAATTGGCGTTTTTTGGTTAGTTTAGGACTGGTTTGCGGACTGCTACCAAGCTGTAAAGACAAGATAGACCTTGCCCATATCGATACGCGCATGGAAGCGGACTTGGGCTTAGTCTTACCCATCGGTTCGGCGCACGCTTCATTTGCCGACTTGCTATTGACAAAAACATTGGGGGAAAACTTCATCCTTGAGGATGGTATCCTTACCTATAAGCAGACATCGGAATATAATGTGAATTTTCACCCCATCGACGGGCAACAATTTATGGGTCAAGGGGAACAAACCCTCCCCATTCCGATGCTTCCGAGCGGACAGCATACCATAACCATTCCGATTGAACTTACGCTGGCCAATGTGAATACAGACGTCAACAACGAGCGTATTGATAGTCTCCTGCTCTCGCAAGCGATTCTATCGTCGAGCATCACGAAGACCGGCTTGGACGAACTGGATTGGACGTGGATAGAGAACATTACCCTCCATTTAGGGGACCAGATGTATTCCGCGAAAGGCAAGGACATTCCCATTTATCGCAAAGGCGACCTCGGTGGCTTTGACCAACCACTGCCCGCGTTATTGGAAGATGTGTCCTTATCTTTCATGGAGAACAAAAACCTCGATCCTACCAAGGACAATCTGGATACGTATAACGCCAATGTAGGCAACACATGGAGCCTATCGGCAACAATACAACTGAATGTACCCACGGGCCAAACCCTTACCCCGGGAAGCCTTTTTTATAACTATAGTTTTGCCGTTACGGGTTTGAAAGCGGTTTGGGGATTTTTCAAACCCTCCGATGATTTGAAAGTGAAGGATAAGATTAACCTCGCCGAACAATGGGACTTCTGGAAAAAACTCGATAAAGTCGTATTACCCTTCGATCGTCCCTCTATTCAGTTTGATGTTAACACCTCCATCTCAGCTACCGTTGAGCTCGATGTAAAGGAAATCTATATGGCCTCCGCTACGGAGGACACTGTGTACGCTACCTTCAACGGGGAGCGCCAAACCACCTATTTCTTTGATGACCACATCGGTTTAGATCCCGCCACGGTCGGTCAGCACACCTCCTATTCGGCAGCCATCGATAATACGAAGGAACATGGTCGCCTCGATAGTTGCTTCGCGATAGCCCCTGATGTGTGCGCCTTCGCCTTTAACATCGTCCCTACCGACCCGCAGACCCATCCGGTGATGCGCCTCGTGAACGATGCCAAGCCGATGGAGGTGAACCTCACCACCCGCTTCCCCTTCTCGTTTAAACCCGGGGTACACGTCTTCTATACCGATACCCTTCGCGATATCAACTTTAGCCAGGTCGCCTTGGATTCGCTGCTCAAGCAAGTGCAGGTGGTAGAAGAAGTGAAGCAAGCCGACCTCAACCTTTATATCCACGCTACCAACGATATTCCGCTGGATATCACCGGTACCTTTGTCTTCCAAGACAAGGATGGTCAAGACCTCCATATCTTAGACTCCGCCTTGGTGTTCAAGGCGAGCGATACCACTACCCACGTCATCACCGTCCATGAGTCGGACTTTGACCGCGTCGCCCAAACGAAACGGATTATCATCGATGCTGACGGCAGCGACCTGAGCTTGCAATCCCACCCCGAATGTTACCCCATCCAAGTCACGGGCGAGAGCGGACTCAAACTCTTCTTCGGGTTTGCGGGCAACATAGACGCAATCCTTAATTTTAATAATCTCAAATAATGAATG
The DNA here is from genome assembly GCA_937901025.1 of uncultured Bacteroidales bacterium. Lineage (GTDB taxonomy): Bacteria > Bacteroidota > Bacteroidia > Bacteroidales > Paludibacteraceae > Colicola. The sequence goes on along the minus strand of CALCGR010000131.1, from coordinate 16,085 downwards.
CCATGAAAAAGTACCTTATACTACTGCTCACGCTACTCCCCCTTGGCATTCAAGCGCAAGAGGTCAGCACCCTCTATTTCTTAGATAATGCCCCGATGCGGCATCTATTAAACCCGTCCTTCCAACCGGTCTCTAACGGGTATGTCAACCTCACGCCCCTCGGGTATATGAGCACTTGGGAAGGCAATAACTCCATCACCCTATCGGATGTGCTGTACGTAGCCCCGAATGGTTCGACCGTCACCCCCCTGCATCCCGAATATGGAGACCCGAACAAGTTCTACGACACCTTCCATAATCCCACCTCCTTTTCCACCAGCAATGCCATCAATTTCGTAGGCTTCGGTTTTAGAATCAAAGAAGCCGGGTATTTTACCTTTGGTTCTATGCTCAAGTTGGATGGTAACACGCGCGTCCCGCGCGACCTCGTTGAATATACCATTGGCGGAGGAAAAGCGAGTGTGACCCAACCTACCGTTCTTAACTTTGCCTCCTTTGGCTCTAACACCCAAGTATATACGGAGATTGCCGGAGGCTACTCCCATAAGATAAACGACACATGGACGGTCGGCGGTAAACTGAAGTTCCTCATGGGTACCGCCTATATCGGACTGCAGCATAAGGACCTGACCTGCACCTCTTCCGTTAACCAGATGAGCCTGCAAGGCAACGGGAATGTGCTCCTTGCCGGACCACTCAACCTCTCGGCACTACCCGACCGCATCAACTACGAGAGCCTGCGAAACATCGATTATTCTAAACTCCTCTACGATAACGGGGAAGCAGTCCTCGATATGATCCTTAATTACGTCAAACCCGCCGGATATGGTGCCGCCGTCGACTTGGGTGTTACGATTCACCCCATCCAACAGCTGCAACTCTCCGTCGCCATCAATGACTTAGGGTTCATCTATTGGGCCAAAGGCGTTAAATACCAATCCTCCGTGGATACGACCTTCGCCGGCGTGGGCGATCTCGAATATAAGGACTACGTGGTCAACAACCAGTTCAGTACGGATAAACTGCTCACCGATGTCGAACAACGCTTAACCCGATTGGAACTCGCCTATACCCTCCAAGACCGACAACAATACTTCACCCGTATGGTCACCTCTAAACTCAATATCGGTATCGACGGCCAGTTCTTTGATAACCGCCTCGATGTGGGTCTGGTGAGCCGTACGATGTTCTATAACAATCATATCTCCGAGGAAGTCACCGTCGGTCTCGCAGGCAAACCTTTCCCCTGGCTTAACCTCGCGGTCAGTTATTCGCTCCTCAACAACGGCAAAAACAGTAACATCGGTGCCGGTTTAAGTCTGATGCCCTACGATGGTATCAACCTCACCCTTGCTATGGACTATATCCCGACCTTCTATGCCCAATATGACGGAAAAAACGTCATTCCGTCGCGTTCCAAAGGTGTGAACCTCGCCTTAGGCTTCAGCATCGTCTGGGGTACCAATCCCAAGAAGGAGAAGGCTCAACCTACTAAACCCGCCAAATCTGCTAAACCTGCTAAATCTGCTAAACCTGCTAAATCTGCTAAACCCGCAGAGCCCACTCAACCCGATCAAACAACTAATCAATAATATTAACATCTAAAAAATTTATCATTATGGGACGTGCATTTGAATATCGCAAAGCAACCAAACTCAAACGCTGGGGTCATATGGCCCGTACATTCACCAAACTAGGTAAAGAAATCACCATCGCCGCTCGCGAAGGCGGAGCCGATCCGGATGGTAACCCGCGTCTGCGTATGCTCATCCAGCAGTGCAAACGAGAGAACATGCCGAAGGACAACATCGATCGCGCCATCAAGAAAGCCACCGATAAGGATTTCACCGATTACAAGGAGATCAATTACGAAGGTTACGGACCGCACGGCGTAGCTATCTTCATCGAGACCGCTACGGATAACCACATGCGTACGGTAGCGAATATCCGCTCGTACTTCACCAAACATGGTGGAACCCTCGGTACCCAGGGCTGCCTGCAGTTCCTCTTCGACCGTAAGGCGTGCTTCACCATCACCTTAAAGGACGGTATCGACTTGGACGAACTCGAACTCGAGCTCATCGACTTTGGTGTAGAAGAACTCGGCGTGGATGAGGAGGAAAACACCATCGTCATCTATTCCGATTTCGACCAATATGCCGGAATGCAGAAGTACTTGGAGGACCACGGCTTCGAGATCCAGTCGTGCGAGTTCGTTCGTATCCCGAACGATACCAAACAACTCACCGACGAACAACGCGAGTCTGTACAAAAACTCATCGATAAGATCGAGGAGGACGAGGATGTCCAAAATGTCTTCACCAATATCGCTGATTGAGTCTTATTTTTCCCTATCCCCCGTTCAGGCACAGCAGTTCGCTGCGCTTGACGGGTTGTATCGGGATTGGAACAGTAAGATTAACGTCATCTCCCGTAAGGACATTGACGCGCTCTACGAGCACCACGTACTGCACTCCTTAGCCATCGCTAAGGTGCTGCGATTTAGTGCAGGCTCCTCCATCCTCGATGTCGGTACCGGAGGCGGTTTTCCGGGTATCCCGCTCGCCATCCTCTTTCCCGAGTGTGAGTTCACCCTCGTGGACTCCGTCGGTAAGAAGATCCGCGTAGCCTCCGAGATTGCCAAGGCGTTGGGACTGAAGAACGTAGAGTGTATCCAGGAACGCGTAGAGGACGAGAAACGCAAGTTCGACTTCGTCGTCAGTCGCGCCGTGATGCCCCTACCCGACCTTGTCAAACTCACGCGCAAGAACGTCAAGCGCGAGCAAGCGAACGCGTTGCCTAACGGGCTCATCGTGCTCAAAGGAGGCGAATTGCAATCCGAGACGGCTCCCTTCCACAACATCGTGGAAGTAACCCCCGTCTCCGACTTCTTCCAAGAGGAATATTTTGAAACCAAAAAAGTCATCTACTTGCCCTTATGACGATTAAGACCTTCTACTTCAATCCGTTTCGCGAATGCACTTACCTCGTCATCGATGGCACCAACGTCATCGTCATTGACCCCGGTATGCTGACCGAACAAGAGAAGGCGCGGTTTGCAGACTATCTCAAGGAGGAGCACCTCTCCCTCACGCATATCCTCATCACCCACACTCACGAGGACCACGTCTGCGGACTGGAATGGCTACAAGCACTCAGCGGCCTATCGCAAGTAAATATCCTGCCCTCCGGCTGGGAACGCATCCCTACCCCCGGACATAAAGAAGACGCCGTGTGTTTCTATATCCCCGCACAAGGGATACTGTTTTCCGGCGATACTCTCTTTCAGGAATCCGTAGGCCGCACCGACCTACCGGGAGGCGACTGGAACGAACTCGTTCGCTCGCTCAAGAAACTGGCGGCCCTACCTAAAGAAACCACCGTCTACCCCGGTCACGGCTATGCCACTACCCTTGCCCACGAACTCGAATTTAACCCTTATTTATGACCATTCTCTACGAAGATAATCACATCATCGCCGTCAACAAGACGTGCAACGAGATCGTCCAAGGCGACAAGACGGGCGATACGCCCCTCTCGGACCTCGTGAAGGCGTATATCAAAGATAAGTACAACAAACCCGGCGAAGTCTTCCTCGGCGTTACCCACCGTATCGACCGTCCTACCTCCGGCATGGTTTTGTTTGCTCGCACCTCCAAAGCCCTCACCCGACTCAACGAGATGTTCAAGTCCCACGACCTCATCCGTAAGACCTATTGGGCCATCGTTCAAGGCTCCCCCGCTCAGCCCGAAGGCCGCTTGGAGCACTACCTTGTTAAGAACGAGGCCCAAAACAAAAGCTATATTGTACCCTACCCCTCTACCCTACCCCCCTCCTCCCCCTCCTCCCAAAAAGCGAAGCTCGCTTCGCTCACCTATCGCACCCTCGCCAAGGGCGACCACTATACGTTATTAGAAATAGATTTAGAGACGGGGCGTCACCATCAGATACGCTGTCAGTTAGCCGCCATCGGTTGTCCCATCAAGGGCGACCTTAAGTATGGGGCCAAGCGCAGCAATCCCGACGGCGGCATCTGTCTGCATGCCCGCCAAGTGCAGTTTGTGCACCCGGTTTCAAAATCCGATATCACGATTACGGCCCCCGTGCCCAACGATAAACTATGGAACGATTTAACCGCTTCTTTCGCTCAACCATAGGACGCGTACCTTCGGTAGTACTGACGATCCTCGTACTCACCATCGTGTCCATGAACCTGCTGGCCAACAAAGAACTCTTTCGCGCTCAGTGGGTAGCCCTCGATTGCGGGTTCGTGCTGTCCTGGATCCCGTTTATCATCATGGACTGCCTCTGCAAACAATATGGGGGCAAGACCGCAGCCGCGGTGTCTATCTTCGGCATCCTCATCAACCTCATCACTTTCGCCGTCTTCCACCTTATCTCCCTTACGCCGGGGATGTGGGGCGAGTATTACACCACCGGCCTAACGGCAGTCAATAACGCCCTCAACGTCACCATCGGCGGATCGACGTGGATCGTACTGGGTTCGGCCCTGGCCATGGCGGTAGGGTCCGTCGTTAACTCGGTGACGAATATCGGAACGGCGCACCTGCTGAGTTGGTGCCGCGTGACAGCCTCGTTTAAGGAGTTTGCTATCCGCAGTTGGGTCTCCACCGCCCTGTCGCAGGTCGTGGATAATTTTATCTTTGCGCTCGTGGTGAGTATCCCGCTCTTTGGCTGGAGTCTGATGCAGGCACTGTTCTGCTCCCTCACCGCCGCAGCCTTCGAACTCATTTGCGAGATGCTCTTCTCCCCCCTCGCCTATCGACTCATTGCCCACAAATAACCCCGTCCTCTGCTCTTTATCTCTCACATCACTGCCAATTTGGCAGTCAAACCCACTTTGGCACGGATATTGCGGTCTTTCAGTAAAACGAACAATCTAAAATTATATCAATATGAATAAAGGAAACATTGGGGTAACCAGTGATAACATCTTCCCCGTTATCAAGAAATTTTTGTACAGCGACCACGAGATCTTCTTGCGTGAACTAATCAGTAATGCCGTCGATGCTACGCAGAAACTCAAGACCCTCGCCTCCGTCGGCGAAGTCAAGGGCGACCTGGGCGACACGCGCGTACGCGTGATTATCAATAAGGATAAGAAAACCCTTACCATCGCCGACCACGGTATCGGCATGACCGCCGACGAGGTCAATCAGTTCATCAACCAGATTGCCATCAGCGGTGCCGAGTCCTTCCTCGACAAATACAAGGACAAAGCGGAAGCCATCATCGGCCACTTCGGTCTGGGCTTCTACTCCTCCTTCATGGTTGCCGACAAAGTGGAAATCTACACGCTCAGCTATAAGGACGACGCGAAAGCCGTTCATTGGACCTGCGAGGGTTCACCCGAGTTCACGATGGAGGACACCATCAAGTCCGAACGCGGCACCGAGGTGGTGCTCCATATCGACGACGAGTTCCAACAATATTTGGAAGACGCTACGATTGAGGGCCTGCTCAAGAAATACTGTAAGTTCCTGCCCGTAGAGATTGAGTTCAACTCCAACGTCATCAATGACGTCAATCCCGCATGGATGCGCAAACCCGCGGACCTCAAGGACGAGGACTACACCAAGTTCTACCACGAGCTCTATCCTACGCAGTTTGACGAGCCGCTGTTCCATATCCACCTCAATGTCGATTATCCGTTCCACCTGACGGGTATCCTCTATTTCCCTAAGATTAAGAACAATATGGATATCCATCGCAATAAGATCCAACTCTATTGCAACCAGGTCTATGTCACCGACGAGGTGGAGAACATCGTTCCCGAATACCTCACGCTGCTCCACGGCGTGATTGACTCCCCGGATATCCCGCTGAACGTCAGCCGCAGTTATTTGCAGAGCGATAATAACGTCAAGAAAATCTCGAGCCACATCACCAAGAAAGTCGCCGACAAACTGGCGGAACTCTATAAGAACGATCGCGAGGACTTCGAGAAGAAATGGGACGATATTAAGATGTTCATCCAGTTCGGTATGCTCTCCGACGAGAAGTTCTACGAGCGCGCCATCGGTTTTGCGCTCTTCAAGAACCTCGACGGCAAATACGCTACCCTCGACGAATACCAAACCCTCATCAAGGACAACCAAACCGATAAGGACGGGAACCTCGTCATCCTCTATACCCACGACCCCGCCGCCCATTATACCTTCATCGAGCGCGCGAAAGCGAAGGGCTACGATGTCCTCCTTATGGACGGCGAACTCGATGTGCACGCCATGAGTCAGATCGAGCAAAAGTCCATGGGCGACGATCCTAACGCCCCGGCGAAGGCGATGACCCGCTTCGTGCGCGTGGATAGCGACAGTATAGAAAACCTCATCCGTAAGGAGGAGGCAGCCAAGGACACTCTCACCGACGAGCAGCGCGAGGGTATCCGCAAAGCCTTTGAGGCTTGCCTACCGAAGGAGGATAAACTGACGTACACGATCTCGCCCGAAGCGGCCGCGGAGGATACACTCCCCGTCTTCCTCACCCAAAACGAGTTCATGCGCCGCATGAAGGAGATGTCCGCCCACCAGCAAGGCATGGCGTTCTACGGACAGATGCCCGACCAGTATAATGTGGTCGTGAACACGAACCACCCGCTCATCAAGGACCTCCTCGCTAAGATGACCACCGAGAATGTGTTGGAGGGTCAAGACGAGACCATCAAGCAACTCATTGACATTGCTTTCCTGGCTTCGGGTCAACTCAAGGGAGAAGGACTCGCTCAGTTTGTTAATAGGAGCGTCGAACTATTACGTAAATAATAATCGGGGCACCGATGAGCGACGACAACGTCGAGATCGGTAACGGATAGGTGCATAGCGACGAAACGATGTCGCAGACCAGCAGTAGGTTAGCGCCTATGATCGCGCACGCCGGCAGCGTCCACCGATGGCTCGTTGATTGGAACAGCCCGCGAGCGATATGCGGAACGGCTACACCAACGAACGCTATCGGACCGCAGAAAGCGGTGATACCGCCTACGAGCAGACCCGTAGCCAGCACAATCACCCACCGAACCGCTTGCACCCGTATCCCGAGCCCTTGCGCATAGTCTTCGCCTAAGATAAGGCCATTGAGGGGTTTAATCAACCCTACCGCCACCGCCATACCTACTATCGTCACCGGTAGTAGGTATTGCATTTCTTGCCACCCTACCCCCTGCAACGAACCTAAGGTCCAGACGATAAACAGTTTCAGGCTATCCGGATCGGCGAAGTTCTGAATCACGCCTACCATCGCACTCGCTACTGCCCCTACCATCATTCCGACGATGAGCAACGTCACGTTCGAGCGGATACGGCGGGCGATAAGTAGCATCAGTAGTAGCACTAGGGCGCTTCCGCAGATAGCGGCCAATGCCGTGGATAGTGGAGAGTGGATGGTGAATAGTAAAATTCCGCCCAGCATCGTCAGTAAGGCGACACCGAGGGACGCGCCGGAGGAGACGCCTAAGATATACGGTCCCGCCAGCGGGTTACGGAAGAGGGTCTGCATCATGAGACCACTCACCGATAGCGCCATACCCGCCAAGATAGCGGTGAGGGCTTTAGGTAAACGGATATCCATCAGGATGGACCGCAGCACACCCCCGTCCTGTATCGCCTCGCGGATATTCAGCCATACACTCCCACAGCAAAGGTCGAGCCAGAATAGCCCCACCCATGCCATCACGAGACAGACTATTTTAAAAACTCTCAGATTCATTAGGGAACGAACCTTCCTTAACGGCGGAGATATAATCCTTCACGGCGGACTGAACCGCCTCTCCTAACTCGCCGAACTTGCGCAGGAACTTAGGCTTGAAGCCCTTATTAAGGCCTAACATATCGTGCAACACCAGCACCTGACCACTCGTACCGTTACCGGCACCGATACCGATCGTCGCGCAGTGATAGGGCGCTACCGCCTTCGTCACTTCTGCCGCTAACGCCGCGGGAATCTTCTCCATCACAATAGCGAAACAACCCGCCTTCGCCAATTCTACGGCGTCCTTGACGAGCTGCTTGGCCTCCGCCTCTTCCTTCGCGCGCAGACCGTACCCGCCGAACTGATGAATCGACTGCGGGGTCAAACCGATATGTCCCATCACCGGCACCCCCGCCTCAATCATATGTCTCACTGCCGGCAGCACGGACGCTCCGCCTTCGAGTTTGACGGCATCGCAGCCCGACTCCTTGAGTACACGGATAGCCGAAGCCACCGCCTGCTCCTCACTCACTTGGTAGGAACCAAAAGGCATATCGCTCACCACAAGGGCGTGCTTAGCGGCGCGAACGACGCCCTTGGTCAGGAAAATCATCTCGTCCAGCGTGATGGGCAACGTCGTATCATTACCGCAAACGATATTCGACGCACTGTCCCCTACCAGGAACATATCCACACCCGCCTCGTCCACGAGCGAAGCTAACGTAAAATCATAACTCGTAAGCATGGTGATCTTCTCACCCGCCTCCGCCATCTGGCGAATCGTAGCCGTCGTTACCCGACTATTTTGTACATGTACTGACATAACTTTTCTTTTTTTGTGTGCAAAAGTACTACTTTTCTTCGATATATGCAAATTTATTTGCACAATTCAAAAAAATTCCGTACCTTTGCAGCCGTTTTTGAAAAAATCACTACGCAATATGAATAATTTCATCGAAGAACTACGTTGGAGAGGGATGCTGCAAGACATCATCCCGGGTACGGAAGAACAACTCACCAAGGAGATGACTACCGCCTATCTCGGCATCGACCCTACCGCCGATAGCCTGCATATCGGACACCTGTGCGGCATCATGATGCTGCGCCACTTGCAGCGGTGCGGACATAAACCCATCGCCCTCTTAGGCGGCGCTACCGGTATGATCGGTGACCCGTCGGGCAAGAGTGCCGAACGTAACCTGCTCAACGAGGAGACGCTCAACCATAACGTTGCCTGCATCCGCAAACAACTCGAACACTTCCTCGACTTCAACGGCACCGAACCCAATGCTGCCGAACTCGTCAATAACTACGAGTGGATGAAGGACTTCACCTTCATCGACTTTGCCCGAAACATCGGCAAACTCATCACCGTCAATTATATGATGGCCAAGGATAGCGTCAAAAAACGCTTCAACGGCGAATTCAACTGCGGTATGTCCTTCACCGAGTTCACCTACCAACTGCTCCAAGGCTACGACTTCTACTACCTCAATACCCATAAGAACTGCAAACTCCAGATGGGCGGTAGCGACCAATGGGGCAACATCACCACCGGTATGGAACTCATCAAGAAGATCACCGGTAACGAGGCTTTTGCCGTCACCTGTCCCCTCATCACCAAAGCCGACGGAGGCAAGTTCGGTAAGACCGAAAGCGGTAACATCTGGCTCGACCGCCGCTATACCTCCCCGTATAAGTTCTTCCAGTTCTGGATGAACGTAGGCGACGATGACGCCAAACGCTATATCAAGATCTTCACCTCCCTTACCAAGGACGAGATCGACGCCCTCATCGCCGAACACGATGCAGCACCGCACCTGCGCACCCTTCAAAAACGCCTTGCCAAGGAAGTCACCATCATGGTGCACTCCGAAGCCGACTACAACGCCGCTCTCGAAGCTACGAACATCTTCTTCGGTAACGGTACCCTCGAGGCCCTGCAAAACATCGACGAGGACCTATTCCTGCAAGTCATGGAGGGCGTCGAACAATACGAGATCAGTAAGGCCGAACTCGCTGCCGGCATCGCGCCGCTCGACCTGCTCGCGGAAAAAACGGCTATCTTCCCCTCCAAGGGCGAAGCCCGTAAGATGATCCAGGCTAACGGGTTCAGTATGAATAAGGAAAAACTCACCGACCCGCAAACGCCTATCACGTGCGCGTCATTAATTAAGGATAAGTACCTGCTTTTCCAAAAAGGAAAAAAGAACTACTACCTCGTGATTGCTAAGTAAAAACGGCAAAAACACAGCTTTTTTCAAAAAAAGTGCGAAAATATTTGCACATGTCAAAAAAAAGCCGTACCTTTGCACCCGCTTTTGAAAAGCACTGCCTAATCGTATATCGGTAGTACATCAGATTTTGGTTCTGAGGGGCGAGGTTCGACTCCTCGTTAGGCAACAAAGGCGACGCGTGTCGCCTTTCTTGTGAGTAAGACAAGTACTCCAAGGTGTATGGTATTAATCAGAGTAACACAATCAGTATGAAAACATTTGATCTCGTCGGCACTCCCCGTTCGGAGTTCGGCAAAAAAGCCGCTAAGGCTTTCCGTAAAGAAAATCTCGTTCCTTGTAACATCTATGGCTTAGGGGAGAACGTAACCTTCACCGTAGGCGTGGAAGCCGTTCGTAAACTCATTTACACCCCCGACACCCTGCTCGTGAACCTCACGATCGACAAAGCCAAGAAACTCGCTGTCGTAAAGGAGTTGCAGTTCCACCCCGTTTCGGGCAACCTGCTCCATATCGACTTCCTGGAGGTAAATGATAAGAAACCCGTTACCGTAGCGCTGCCCGTTCATTTGACCGGTCTGGCTGAAGGTGTAAAAGCCGGTGGTAAACTGAGTCTCGACATGAAGAAAGTGAAAGTCAACGGTCTCTATACCGCTATCCCGGAGGACATCACCATCGACGTTACCTCCCTCGGTCTCGGTAAGAAACTCGCCGTTGAGGATATCCATATTGATGGCCTTACCATGGTTAGCCCCAAGGAGGCTTGCGTTGCCCAAGTACGCGTAACCCGCGCTTCCAATGACGCTGCTCCTGCTGAAGGCGAAGCTGCTGAGGCTCCTGCCGCAGAATAAGTTATGAAGTATCTGATTGTCGGGCTCGGCAATATCGGCGACGAGTACCGTAACACCCGACACAACATAGGTTTTCGCATGTTGGACGCTTTTGCCGAAGCGTCCAACATTGCTTTTGAGGATAAGCGATACGGGTTTGTCGGACGCGGACGCGTCAAGTCGGCGGAACTCGTACTGCTTAAACCCTCTACGTTCATGAACCTCAGCGGCAATGCCGTACGCTACTGGATGAACGAGGAAAAGATCCCGCTCGAGAATATCTTCGTACTCGTGGATGACCTCAACCTGCCGTTCGGTCAACTGCGCGTGCGCAAGCAGGGCAGCAATGGCGGACATAACGGACTGGGACATATCCAATCCGTCCTCAACACCCCTAACTACGCGCGCCTGCGCTTCGGCATAGGCAATGACTACCACCGCGGCGCACAAGTGGACTTCGTCCTCGGACAGTGGTCCGCAGAGGAGGAAGCCACGATACAAGACCTCTTGCCCAAAACGACGGAAATCATCAAGTCCTTCTGCCTGCAAGGGATTGACAAGACAATGAATCTTTATAATTGAAGATTGAAGATTGAAGATTGACCATGAAGCACTTTCTCTCTCATCCTCTACCTACCGCCATATGGAACCTGATACTCGTCATGGTTGTCTATACCCTCTCGCGGCTCATCTTCGTCGCCATCAACCATGACCTCTATCCCGACCTCACCGCGCAGCACCTCATCGAACTGCTTGCCGGAGGATGCCGGTTTGACCTCACCGCTATCCTGTACCTTAGCAGCCTCTACTGCCTACTCACCCTGCTGCCGCTCCCCGCGGCATGGCGAAACAACCCCGTCTATCAGCGCGTCATCGCCTATACCTATTGGATCCCGAACGGACTCGGCCTCGTCCTCAATAGCATCGATACTGTCTATGTCCGTTTCACCGACCGCCGCACGACCTGTACGTTCTTTGCGGAGTTTCAAAACGAGGATAACCTCGGTCGTATCTTCCTGCACGCCGTAGGCGAATACTGGTACCTACTGATCGCTACCCTCGCCCTCCTCGCCCTCCTCATCTTCCTCTACCGCCGATACACTCTCAACTCTCAACTCTACACTACTCTACACTCTAAACTCTACACTCTACACTACTACGCACGAGAAACCCTGTTTCTCTGCGTCTCCGTCTATTTCATCGTCATCGGTATCCGGGGTGGCTTTGGGGCCTATACGCGACCCATCACCATCTCCAACGCTACCCAATACACCAACTCGCCGCGCGAGACGGCGATCGTGCTCAATACCCCCTTCGCCCTCATGAAATCCCTGGAGAACACCACCTACGTCTCCCCCGCCTACTTCTCCCCCGACGAACTAGCGACCCACATGTCTCCCCTCCATCACCCTACTCCCCTACCCCTCTACTCCCCTACTCCCAACGTAGTTATCCTGATATTAGAGTCTTTCAGCTCCGAATACCTCGATGAGGGCTACGCCCCGTTCCTCGATTCGCTGCTTCAGCATAGTGTGACCTTTACGCACAGTTTCGCCTCCGGACGCAAGAGTATCGATGCGATGCCCTCCGTCTTGTCCTCGATTCCGATGCTCATCGAACCGTATATCGTCACGCCTTACTCTACGAACGACATTGCTTCCGTAGCCTCTTATCTCCATACCAAAGGCTATACCTCCGCTTTCTTCCACGGAGCCCCCAATGGTTCCATGGGTTTCCAAGCCTATGCCCGCTCCGCCGGGTTCGATGCGTATTACGGAATGGACGAGTACGACGGCCCTGCCGCGTATGACGGCACCTGGGCTATCTGGGACGAGGAGTTCCTGCAGTTCTATGCCCGTACGATGACCTCGCTCCCCGAGCCCTTCGTCACCTCCGTATTCACCGCCTCGTCCCATCACCCCTTTGCCGTACCCGAACACTATCAGGGTCGTTTCCCGCAGGGTACCCTCCCTATCCACCAATGCATCGGGTATAGCGACTATGCCCTGCGGCGGTTCTTCGACACCGCACAACAGCAGCCGTGGTTCGACCATACCCTCTTCGTCATCACTGCCGACCACACCAACCAACTCACTCAACCCGCCTCCCAAACCGCCTATGGCCTCTACCGCATCCCCATCGCGTTCTATAGTCCCTCCTTCAGCGAAGCGGTCTTACAGCATAGCGGTCCAATCTCTCAAACCGACATCCTCCCCTCTATCCTCGCTTATCTCGGTTATGACGAGCCGTACTTCGCCTTCGGCGAGGATGCCTTGACGCAACCCAAGACCCATCCCTACGCGGTTTGTTATAACGAACCCGTCTATCAGATTCTCTCCGACTCGCTGCTCGTGCAGTGGGACGGTCAAACCGTGGTGGGCGTCTATAACTACGTCCGCGACCCGCTACTGCATCAGGACCTCACCCCTACCCCGCCCGCCGAGGTAGAGCCGATGGTTACGTACCTCAAAGCGTATATTCAACAATATATCGAACGAATGGTGGGGAACCGATTGAGGATTGAGGAATAAGGATTATGGAAGAAAGAGTAGATAAATATTTATTCGCCATGCGGATCTACAAGACCCGCTCTATGGCTACCGACGCTTGTAACAAAGGTCGCATCACGATGAACGACCGCGAACTCAAGCCCGGACACACCCTCGCCGTAGGCGACACGTTCTGCGTCCGTAAGGGCCCAATCCGGTATACCTATCGTGTCCTCCAACTCAGCGAGAACCGACTGGGGGCTAAACTCGTACCCGACTACCTGCTCGACCTCACGTCCCCCGACCAACTCGAACTGCTCGAGCTGGCGCGACTGGCGGGACAGTCCGGACGCGATCCCGGCACCGGTCGACCGACGAAGAAGGATCGCCGCGACATTGAACAGTTTTTAAGCGACTATGAAGAGTAAACACGACAATATCGCCGAGTATATCCTATACCTCTGGCAAATGGAGGACTACCTGAGAGCCTTCCCTGAAAACGCTACCGTGAGCCCGGAACTCACCGAGATCAGCGACATGATGCACGCCGAAGGCGTGGTCGAGTCCGGTCATATCCAACTCGCTAAACTCGCCCTCACCGAACTCGAGGACCTGCATGCCGAGCTCTATGACACCGAGGCACCCTATCGTGCCGTCATCCTTCACCTCGAACCGCAACTCAACCTGTTCAAGGCGAAGACCGACCGTCCCACCATGAGCGATGTTGAGGCGTGCCTCACCCTGCTCTACCAGATCATGCTCCTCCGCCTCAAACAGCAACCCATCAGCGAAGCCACCGAGGTCACCGTCAAGGACGCTACCCAACTCCTCCGCTTCCTCAGTAAGACCTATGCAGATAACGCCGATTCTTGAATGGTTTAAGGTGAATATGCCCGTAGCTGAGAGCGAACTGCATTACCGCAATCCGTTCGAACTCATCGTGGCGGTCATCCTCTCGGCGCAGTGTACGGACAAACGGGTGAATACGGTCACCCCCGCCCTCTTCGCCGCTTACCCCGATGCCGCCGCCATGGCGCAGGCGTCGGTCGAACAAGTGTTCTCGTTCATCCATTCCGTCAGTTACCCTAACGCTAAGGCGCAACACCTCGTCGCGATGGCGCAACAGCTCACCGAACGTCATCAGGGTCAGGTCCCTTGCGACGAAGCGGCGCTCGTCGCCCTGCCGGGCGTCGGTCGTAAGACCGCGCACGTAGTGATGGCGGTGCTGTGGAACTGTCCCACGATGGCGGTGGATACACATATCTTCCGCGTGAGCGAACGCCTCGGTCTCACCACGAACAGTAAGTCCGTACTCCATACCGAGCGGGTGCTGACCCGACTCATTCCCGCGGAGCTCATCCCTAAGGCGCACCACTGGCTGCTGCTCCACGGCCGCTATGTCTGCACCGCCCGCAAACCCCATTGCGACCGCTGTGGACTGAGCCCCTATTGCCGGTATTTCTCAACATTGCGATAAAACAAAAAACAAATACTACAATGAAACACTTTTTAACGATTCTGCTGTTAGCAGCCGGCGTGTGCGCACAAGCACAAACACCGGAATGGACCATTCTCTGCAACGGGGAGGAGATCACCGACGTCCTGGATTGGGGCGAGGTAGTGTATGACGACAGTTGGGGTACGGAATATAACCCCTACGAAGAGGCAAGGACCCTGCAAATCTCGACCGGGAACGTAGATGACCCTATTACCCTCCGTGTACAAAACGGTCAGGTCTTCGAACTCTTTACGGAGACCCTACCCGCCAAAGGCGGTACGGCGACGATCCAGTTCTCGACGAAGAATGAGGGAACCTATAAGGATAGCCTCTTTATCACCATTGCCCAAACCACGGTGGGCATCGAACTGAGAGCCAAGGCGGTGACGAAACAGGATATCCGGCCTACGCTTCAACTCAGCACCCGCGATATCTACCTCAATCCGAATCTCGACAATGATATGGACGATATGGTGGAGATGACCTTCAGCGTAGATAAGTTGCAAAAACCGCTGTATATCAAGTGGGAGAAAGGAGAGATACCCTCTTGGCAGGGGAGCGAGACCACCATCCTCGCCGGGAATGAAGCGGAGGAGGTGTATTTCGGTTCGGCTAAGAATATGGGTACCGCCACGCGTACGGAGGAATCTATTTTGATTAACGCGATAGCCTTTCAGCCGGGTACGTTTGTGTCGAGCCTATGCTTCTATACGTATAACGAAGATAAAGAACTCGCCTTTGAGCAGCGGGTGACGATTACCATCTTTGTGGATAATGAATATCGGCCGGTGACCGGGATGGGGAAGGTGAAGGATGCCGGGTGCACGATGCAGGATGGGAAGTACCTTATTGGCGGTCAATTCGTAATTATCCGTAATAATACACGTTACAATATTTTCGGCGACTAATCGTTTTTTTTGTAGGTACAGAGGGCAATTTTGCAAAAAAAATAAAAAAAATCACTTAACCTCTTGACAAAGGGGTCATTTTTGATTATCTTTGTATAGGGAATGGGTAACCCCATTTCCTATTTTTTGTGTGCCCTGAATTGCTACTTAGACCTGACAAAAAGAAGAAATTTGAACGATTTTTGGAAAAAAGCATACCATTTTTTGAATTACGTGGTATAAAATATAATGAGAAGGGTACTTTTCTGAAGACAATAAAAATTTAGGGCAAACTGCGCCTAAATTACTATTTATAAACCTTTTAAAACTCAAATCAGTTATGTTACAGAAAAACATCAATTTGACTGAGTGCGACGACTTACAGATTACGTCGCATCTCAATGTAGAGGCACTGCCTCAATTCTTGCAAGACCTTCTG
>CALCGR010000130.1 GCA_937901025.1 uncultured Bacteroidales bacterium | reverse complement strand
GTATCGCGGAGTTCGGGCTCATCAACCTCGACGAGATAGACTCGATGTCCGACAAGGAACTCAACCAGCTCAAGTCAATCATCACCTCCTCGGATGTGAACGAGCGTGCGGCGTACGGGTACACCAAGGAACGCCGTATCCGCATCGCGTCGTTCTGCGCGTCCGGGAACAAACGGGAGTTTCTCACTGACCAGACGGGTAACCGTAGGTGGTTGCCGTTCGAAGTGGAGAGTATCGACAGCCCCTATAACTGGGGCAATAGTTTCCCGTACGAGCAGATATACGCGGAGGCGATGTACCTCCTCAGCCACGGGTTCGAGTACTGGTTCGAGTTACCGGACATCGAGGCGATGGAGAGTCATGTAGAGAGTTTCCATGTGGAGAGCAACGAGGAACAACTCCTCCCCGTGTACTTCGCTCCCGCCAATCCGGGGGATAATGGGGCGGTGTTTATGACGACGGCAGAAATCTCCGCCAAACTCGTGGACTACGGAAGTATCAAGAAACCCCTCGCCCTGAATAAACTAAGTACGGTACTTCGTAAATGTGGATTTGTCGACAGAAGAATCCATGGCGGAAAGAGAGGATTTGTCCTACTCGTCAAACAAGATTTAGACAATCAACGAAGGTTAGAAGCCCGTTATGCGGGTGACGATGGTGACGATGGTGACGATACTTTCTAATACTACACATACGCGCGGGTGGGGTTTATAAAACAATCGTCACCCATCGTCACCGTCACCCTAACGATAGACCGGAGTAGGTCGGACTAGGTGTTCCTAGGTGTTCCTAGGTAGGACGAGGAACCCGCATGCAATGCGGGGACAAAAGAACAAAAAAGGAAACGAGGCGCCAAGGGCGCAAAGTTTCCGATGGCGTGATACGCACAAGCGCACCGCAGGTACTACCCCCAAAAAACAGTGCGCAGCCAAGACCACCGGAGGTAAGAAACCAATAGCCGCATGCGGGACAATAGACGAAACAAAAAAACGAGCCGGGATTACGAGAACAGGTTGCCCTGTTTCCGGTTTTCGATAGCGGCTTTCCAGCACTTACGGCAGAGGGTGATGTACTTATCCTCGCCGCCGATCTCGATCTGCGAGCCGTCGGTGACGATACGGCCGGTATGGTCAATGCGGGCATTGATGATGGTCTTATCGCCGCAGGAGCAGGCGGACTCGACCTCGCCTATCTCGTCGGCGAGTTCGAAGAGGCGTTTGGAGCCCGGGAAGAGGTGGGACTGGAAGTCGGTACGCAGGCCGTAGCAAGTGACGTCAATGCCGAGTTTATCGACGATATCGGAGAGCTGGTCGATCTGCTGAGAGGAGAGGAACTGTGCCTCATCGACGAGGATCTGTTTAAAGCCGCCGGCGGTATGGAGTTCGCGAACGAGTTCGAAGATATTCGTATCGGTCTTGATGAGGACGCACTCGCGGCTGAGGCCGCAGCGGGACGAGATGGTCGTTTTGTCATTACGGTCATCGATGGCGGACTTCATCGCGAGGAACGGTACACCGCGTTCCTGAAGACCGTAAGCGTTAGCGATGAGCATCATACTCTTGCCCGAGTTCATGGGGGCGTAAATGAATTTGAGACGAGGTTTCATAAATTACAGAGCATTAGGGAACCGTCTTCGTGGCGGAGGTGCATGCCGTTGCCTTCGCAATAGCGGAAGAACGAGCAGGACTGACA
>CALCGR010000129.1 GCA_937901025.1 uncultured Bacteroidales bacterium | reverse complement strand
ATCCTTTCGGTGAAGTCGGGGAATATTGGCCCTTCGTCAAACCATAAATACGGTTGTTGAATAGGCATATATTCAGGTCCACATTACGACGGATCTCGTGGATGAAATGGTTACCGCCGATGGCTAAACAGTCGCCGTCACCCGTCATCTGCCAAACGGTGAGTTCGGGATGAGCCGTCTTGACACCCGTAGCAATGGCACCGCCACGACCGTGGATGGTGTTGAAACCATAGGTGTTGAGGTAGTGAGGCATACGAGAGGAGCAACCGATACCGGAAATGACAACGGTGTTATAAGTAGGCACACCTACCTCAGCCATTGCTTTTTGTAAAGCCATACAGATGGCGTGGTCTCCGCAACCCGGGCAGAAACGTACATATTGATCACTTTTAAATTGACTTGCTTCCATCATCATAAGAACTTTACAGATTTAACAATATCCTCCACTTGGAAGGGTTGACCTTTCATGCTGTTGACTTGCAGTATATTCGCTCCGCTCACTTTCGAGCGCAGGTAGGAGGCGAACTGACCGGTGTTCAACTCGCAAACGATGACACGCTTATAGGCTTTAAGCACCTGAGCGGTATTCTTCGGCAGCGGGTTGATGTAATTGAAGTGTGCCATGGCGCAATTCAGTTCGTTGGCTGCGGCATGGATATGACCTTCGGTCGAACCCCAACCGACGAGCAAGGTATCGCTCTTGGTGTTTCCCCTCACTTGCAACTCGGGGATATGATTGGCTACTTGATCGACTTTCGCTTGACGCGCGAGTACCATCTTCTCGTGGTTCTCGGGATGGGTGGAGATACTGCCTTTCACGCTGTCGCGCTCCAACCCGATGTTACGATGTTCGTACCCCTCCATTCCCGGGATAGCCCAGTAACGGATATTGTTTTCGTCGCGTAAAGCAACGTTATATTTGCCCTTCAGTTCCTCGGGAACGCCTTGCGGTTTGATGTCCGGCAGTTCTGCCAACTTCGGTATGCGCCACAGAGCCGTACCATTCGCCAGATACGTATCGGTAAGCAGTACCACAGGGGTCATATTCTCAAGCGCAATCTTCGCTGCCTCGTAAGCAAATTGAAAGCAGTTAGCCGAGGTGGAAGCCGCGAGTACGACCGCCGGACATTCGCCGTTACGGCCATAGACGGCTTGTAGCAGGTCGGTCTGTTCGGTCTTGGTAGGCAGACCCGTGGAAGGTCCGCCGCGTTGTACGTCGACCACTACGAGGGGCAGCTCCGCCATAACCGCCAGACCTACGGCTTCGGACTTCAGGCTTAGACCCGGTCCCGAGGTAGTGGTAGCGGCTAAATCGCCGGCGAAACCGGCGCCGATAGCGGTACATACACCGGCAATCTCATCTTCGGCTTGTACCACCATGACATTTTGGTCTTTACGACCCGCCAGTTCGTGCATGATATCCGTCGCCGGTGTGATAGGATAGGAACCTAAGAAGAGACGCTTGCCGCATTTCTCTGCTGCGGCAATGAGTCCCCAAGCGGTGGCTTTATTACCGGCAATGGAGGTATAGGTGCCATGAGGCAGGTCTTCGGAAGACTCTACCTGAATGGTTTGAATATTCAATGCTAAGTTATTTCCGTAGTTGAACCCATCGGTCAGCACTTTTACGTTCGGGGCAATGAGTGCGGGTTTCTTCGCGAATTTCCCTTCAAGGAAATGAATGGCCTTGTCCATCGGGCGGTCAAACAACCAGCATACGATACCGAGGGCGAACATATTACGGGATTTGAGAATGGCCTTATTATCCAGTCCACTGTCTTTGAGGGATTCTTTGGTGAGTTGGGTGAGGGCTACAGGAACAATCTGAATCGTCTCCGGCAGTTGGAGTTCGGTGAAGACCTCCTCCATCTTTCGTGTTTGATAGGCGGCTTTTTCTAAATCCTTGTCCGTGAAAGCGTCGGTGTCGATGATGATGACCGCGTCTTTTTTGAAGTTTCCCGCTTGGGTGCAGACCTTCAAAGCTGCCGCATTCATGGCAACCAACACATCGGCTTTATCGCCGGGGGTATAAACATTTGTACCCAAGTTGACTTGGAAACCGCTCACACCACCTAAGGTGCCTTGCGGTGCACGAATCTCTGCGGGGAAGTCGGGAAGAGTGGAAATCTCATTTCCTAAAATAGCGCTCAACGACGAGAACATGTTTCCTGTTAACTGCATGCCATCACCGGAATCGCCACAGAACTTAATGACTACGTTTTGTTTTTGCATGATAGTAAGATGTTAAAAAAGGAGGTTTTCACCTCCTTCGTACCCAGGGCCGGGGTCGAACCGGCACGGATTGCTCCACTGGTGTTTGAGACCAGCGCGTCTA
>CALCGR010000128.1 GCA_937901025.1 uncultured Bacteroidales bacterium | reverse complement strand
GCCGGGGTCGAACCGGCACGGATTGCTCCACTGGTGTTTGAGACCAGCGCGTCTACCGATTCCGCCACCTGGGCTTCGGTTGATTTATACTCATTTCTTCAAATGAGCGTGCAAAGGTACAACTTTTATTTGGATTGTGCAAATATTTGCACGTTTTTTTGTCAAAAAAAGCGTTTTTTCTTACACAACTCCGCTAAAGCCCATAAATGCCATAGCTAAAAGTCCCGCCGTAAGCAAGGCAATAGGGGTTCCCTGCATCGCCTTCGGGATGTTATTCAGAGCCAGTTGTTCGCGTATGCCGGCAAACAAGATAAGGGCCAACGAGAAACCGAGGGCGGTAGCAAAAGCAAAGAGGGTGCCGGTGAGCAGTGTAGGCTCCGTCACCACCCCGGCGACTGCCGGTAACTTATACGTTCCGTTTGCCACTAAAATAGCTACACCGAGCAAACAGCAGTTCGTGGTGATGAGCGGCAAGAAAACACCTAACGCCCGGTAGAGCGAGGGGGAAATCTTCTTGAGCACAATCTCAATCATCTGCACTAAAGCGGCAATAACGAGAATAAACAAGATGGTCTGCAAGAACTCAACACCCCAGCGAACGAGCAGGAGGTTGAGAAGGTACGTCACTACCGTGGCGAGGGTGAGAACAAACGTAACGGCTGCACCCATACCCAGGGCGGTGTCAATCTTCTTACTAACACCTAAGAAAGGACAGATGCCTAAGAACTGACTGAGGACAATATTGTTGACCAATATGGCCGAGATAAAAATCAAGAAGTAAATCATTTTTTCATTCCTTTCTGTATAAGTGCCATCAGATAAGCGAGAACGATAAACGCACCCGGAGCTAAGACGAAGATTAGCATGCCGTAATGCTCATTGACGATAGGCAGATTAAAAATATGTCCGGTACCGAGCAACTCCCTCACTGCACCGATAAGCGTGAGCGAGAGCGTGAAACCGAGTCCCATACCGATGCCGTCCAAGGCGCTGAGACCTACGGAGTTCTTGGCTGCAAACGCTTCGGCGCGACCAAGGACGATACAGTTCACTACGATAAGCGGAATGAACAATCCTAAGGTGGCGTAGATGGCGGGTACATAGGCTTGCATCAGTAATTGAACGATGGTGACGAAAGTGGCAATCACCACAATAAACGCGGGGATACGCACCTTATCGGGAATCAGGTTCTTGAGGAGCGAGATAACGACGTTCGAGCAGATGAGCACAAACATCGTGGCCAGTCCCATAGACATACCGTTGATAGCACTCGTGGTGGTGGCAAGTGTAGGGCACATACCCAGCACGAGCCCGAAAGTGGGATTCTCCTTGAGAATACCATTGGTTAATGTTTTGACTGCATTATTCATGATGATCCTCCGTTTCTATTAGGGTGGTCGCACCGCTGCAAGCATCAGCAGGTTGATAAGCACTATTGACGGCTTTGAGGAACGCGCGGGAAGAGATGGTGGCTGCGGTAATGGCATCTACGTCACCTCCGTCTTTGCTAACCTTGAGGCTTCCGGCCTTACGACCGATAATATTCTGTCCGGGTTTATCGGCATTTTTGAACCATGTGCCGGCTTTGTCGCCCAGCCCCGGAGTCTCGCTGTGTTCGAGGATCTCATACCCGAGGATGGTGCCGTCGGCAGCAATGCCGACCATCACTTTCATCGGTCCGCCAAAACCATTGGTTTCCACCTCGATGGCTTGTCCCTCTTGTCCGTTAAGTACGGCTGCTTGTGCCGCCAATTTGGCTTGTAGGGCTTGGTCTTCAATGCGCGTCTTGGTGAGCAGGAACGCTCCTGCCAACGCGGCTGCGGCTACTATGGTAATCGCCGTTAAGCTGGTTGCCATATTAGGAAATGTACTTGCTAATTTACTCATAATTGTGGGTTATTTGGTTTCGCCAAAGCGTGTCGGGCGAAGTTTGTTTAACAATGGAACAGCGGCATTCATAATCAGGATGGCGAAGGAGACGCCTTCCGGATACGCACCCCAGGTACGAATGACCATCGTGATGACACCGATACCGATACCAAAGATAATCTTTCCCCAACCGGTCATCGGACTGGTCACATAATCGGTAGCCATAAAAAAGGCTCCAAGCATCAAACCGCCGGAGAGTAGGGTAGTCGCCATATAATGGCAAACATCCAAACCTTCGGGTACGAGCCCGGTCCAAGAAGAGATGGCCGCAAAGGCGGCTACGGTTGCGAGGATGCTCACGGGGATATGCCACGTGATGACGCGGGTGACGATCAGCAAGATACCGCCGATGATAAGGGCAAAGGCACAAATCTCACCCATCGAACCGCCGGTATAACCGATGAACATATGCCATAGGTCGGGCAGTTGTTGCAGGGCGGCAGCGCTATGCGACTTGATAGCCGTCTTCATGGCAGCTAAGGGAGTAGCACCCGTGAGGGCATCTACGTATTGGGTCGCGAACCCGAGGGGACGCGGCCAAGTGGTCATCTGTACCGGGAAGGAGATGAGCAGGAACACGCGACCTACCAATGCCGGGTTGAAGGGGTTTTGTCCCAACCCGCCAAAACTCATCTTACCTACGCCAATGGCGACGATGGCACCAATAACTACTATCCACCAAGGCAGGTTGGCGGGTAAGTTAAACGCTAAGAGCAGACCCGTCAAGATGGCGGAACAATCCCAAAGGGTGGGTTTGACTTTCAAAACGAACTTGCTAATTACCCATTCGGTGAGAACACAAGCAACGATACTAATCAATGTGGTGATGACCGAACTCCAACCAAAGGAGCAGATGGATACCGCCAACGCGGGTATCAATGCGATGATCACCAACAACATATTGCGGGTCACACTGTCGCCACTATGCGCGTGCGGAGCCGGAGATACAATTAAAGGTTTCATATTGTAACTTTCAACTTTAAACTTTCAACTTTCAACTATTTAGCGGCTTGGCGGGCACGAATGATACCGCCGACTTTTCCTTTTCCTAAACGGATATAATCGAGTAGCGGACGATGGCTGGGGCAGGTGAACAAACAGCACCCGCAATCGATGCAGTCCATCACGTTATGTTGCTCGAGTTCGTCCCAGAGTTCGTGCTCAGTGAGTTTGGCCAGCAGATACGGCTCCAATCCCATCGGGCAAGCACTCAGACACTTACCGCAACGGATACAATTCTCCGGCTCAACACGAAGGCTCTCGCTCTCCGGCAAGAATAGCAGACCGCTGACGCGTTTGTTCGCGGGCATATCGATGCTATTCATTGCACGACCCATCATCGGGCCGCCGCCAATAATCTTACCGGTGGTCTCGGGAACACCTCCGGCTAAAGCCACCGCATCGGTAAGAGGGGTACCAAAACGCACTTGGTAGTTACCCGGGTTCTTGAGCTGCTTGCCGGTGATGGTCATCACGCGCGAGATAAGCGGCAAGTTCTTTTGTACGGCTTGGTAGATGGCGTAGACCGTAGCCACATTATCCACCACTGCGCCCACTTCAATAGGCAGGGCTCCACTGGGGACTTGTCTACCGATACAAGCATCGATGAGTTGTTTCTCGCCCCCTTGCGGGTATTTGAGTTGGAGAGGAGCCACCTCAATGCCTAACGTACGATTGGTCAGGTCCGTCATACGGGCAATCGCATCGGGTTTGTTCTTCTCGATACCGATAATCGCTTTTTGGATATTAAGGGCTTTCAGTAAAATCTGGATACCAATAACAATCTCCTCCCCGTGCTCCAGCATAAGTTGGTGGTCGCAGGTGAGATAGGGTTCGCATTCGACACCGTTGATGATCAGCACTTCCGCCTTTTTCCCCGGAGGGGGCATAAGTTTGACATGGGTGGGGAAACAAGCGCCTCCTAAACCTACGATACCGGCGGCACTGATCTTATCAATAATTTCTTTGCTGCTTAACTTACATTCGCGGATGACGGTAGGGGTACGATCAATCTCAGGCAACCACTCATCCCCTTCTACATCGATATAGATAGCGGGACCCCGCATACCCCAACCATCTACATACGTGTCAATCTTATTGATGGTACCGCTATAGGGCGAATGAATATTGGCACTAACAAATCCACCCGCCTTCGCGATGAGTTCACCCACCTTCACTTTTTGCCCTTTTTCTACAACCGGTTGTGCGGGGGCTCCAATGTGTTGGATCAAGGGAATAACAGCATGCTCGGGCAGTCCGCATTCAATAATGGGACGATGAGCAGAATACTCCTTATTATCTTGCGGATGCACTCCGCCTAATTTAAACGTTTTCATTCTTTACCTCCTCTTTTTGTTCGGTTCCCTCAGCAGGTTTGCGCGGGGGGAAATTAATAGCATGGATGGCTCCCGTAGGACAAGCACTCTCGCACTTGCGGCAGAGACGGCACTTGTTATCATCGATATAGGCTAAGTTGCTGTCAACAGTGATGGCTTCGAAGGGACATTCCTTCTCGCATTTACCGCAACCGATGCAGGCGTTGAGACATGCCTTACGCGCGGGCGCGCCTTTATCCTTATTTATACATAGTACCACCATGCGACGACTCTTGGGCCCTTTGTTACGCAATTCGATGATATGACGCGGGCAAGTCTTAACACAATTGCCGCAAGCGGTACACTTGTCTTCATCCACTACCGGAAGACCCGTCTTCTCGTCCATACTTAGGGCTCCGAACGGACACGCTTTTACGCAGTCGCCACAACCTAAGCAGCCATATCCGCAACCGGTGGTGCCGACATAAAGGGCATGCTCAATCTGACAAGACTTTGTTCCGTCATACACACTGGTGCGGGGACGCGCTTCGCAAGTACCATTACAACGAATGACCGCTACCTTCGGGGTTACCTCGGCAGCCGCCATACCTAAAATGTCTCCCACTTTCTTCATGGTCTCGCTACCTCCGACAGGACAAAGAAGTCCGTCCAAACTATCCGCCTTCACGCATGCTTCTGCCATAGCCCGGCATCCGGCAAAACCGCAGCCGCCACAGTTGGCTCCGGGAAGGACTTCTTGGACCTCGTCAATGCGAGGGTCTTCTTCTACCTTGAATTTTTGGGCCACGATGTACAGCAGCACAGCGGCTACCAGGCCTGTAACACCCAACACAAGGAGAGAAATGAGTAATAAATTCATATGCCTATTGTTTTATATTGTTTTTGCACTGAAAATCGTTTTCAATCCGTTTCCTACATATATGTAAGATGATATAATACACCCCGACTACGCATAAGGCGATAGTCCCGACCAAAGGCTCATTATCTAATACCCCGCCTAACGCCAACACAACCCCTATGAGCAAGACAAAAGGCACGATATACGCAATCACTACCGCCTTCCAACTCTGTTTGCGCGGAATCGAGGTGTCGATGGGATTTTGACACGCTTCCCGCATTTGGCAAGAGGCACAACCGGAGGATAATATATCTTGCTGTTCTTTAGCCATGATGCACAAAATAACTCACAAAATTACTGCTATTTTTGGAAATTACCAAATAAATCTTCATTTTTATTCAAAAAATGCCCATATTTCGATGAAAAATGGAAGAAAATACATATTTTCTTTGATAATTGAGAAATTTTTTGTATCTTTGCACGCTAATTCAAAATTTTATTATGCCGCGTAGATCCACATATTCTTCTTCAGCGCTTCATCGGTCCCCATCGATACAGGTGGAGTCGGAACCGTTTCGCGTTCAATTGAAGCAGTTCTTTCTGAACCCCAAAACGCATTTTGTTTGTGGTTTGGTATTGATAGCTATTGCCCTTTTTGCGCTTATAGCTTATATCTGTTATTTCTTTACGGGCGATGACGATTTTTCCGTATTAATGATGAATCATGCCGATCGTGTGGCGGCGCGGGAGTCGGTGAAGAATATCTTAGGTCTGCCCGGGGCGGGGCTAGCCCATTGGCTGGTAGACGGCACGTTTGGGGTGATGTCCGTTCTGTTTGTACTGATGGCAACCCTTTACGGTTGTGCCTTAATGCGGGTTATGCAGGTGCGCTGGCTGAAGGTGTTTATTCATTGCACGTTCTTTGCTCTATGGGGGTCGATTACTCTTGGATTTGTAGAGAATATGATAGGGTTTGATAGTTTCTTCCGCTTGGGAGGAACGCACGGTGTGGCTATTGCTGCATGGGGAAACAGTTATGTGCAACCGGTGGGGATGATTATTATTTTGCTACTTATCTTAACCATCTTCTGTTTCCTTGCCGACTTGCATTTGGCGGACCACTGGCATCGCGTAACCCATTTGCTAAAAAGGGATGGAGAACCGGAAATGCCGGAGATTCCGGAAAATCCGGAAACACCGGAAACGCTCGAATTAACGATTGAACCGGTGATAGATATTCCGGAAAGTCCGGAAGTTCCGGAAAATCCGGAAAGGATTGAGGAAAAAGGATTGAGGATTGAGGAAAAAGGATTGAGGAATGAGGATACGCCGGAGTTGTCGATTGAAGAGACGGAGGAAGTGGAGATGAGCAAGCAGTTGGAGCCCTATGATCCGAAGAAAGATTTGGAGCACTATAAGTTCCCTCCTTTGACCTTATTGCGCGAATATGACAATGAGACCGCTCCGATTATCAATCAAGAGGAGCAACAAGCCAATGCCAATCGCATTGTGACCACGTTGCGCAACTATGGTATTGAGATAGAGTCCATCAAAGCGACGGTAGGCCCTACGGTGACTTTATATGAGGTCGTTCCAAAGGCCGGCATTCGTATTGCTAAGATACAAGCCTTAGAGAACGATATTATGCTATCACTTTCCGCCATAGGTATTCGTATCATTGCTCCTATGCCCGGCAAAGGAACGGTAGGTATTGAGGTGCCTAACGAGAAACCTCAAACCGTATCGATGCACTCGGTCATTGCCTCTAAGCGTTTCCAAGAGGAACAAAAGATGCGTTTGCCGGTAGCCATTGGAAAGACGATTACCAACGAGGTGTTTATGTTCGACTTGGCGAAGACGCCGCACTTGCTGGTGGCGGGTGCCACGGGTCAAGGTAAATCGGTGGGACTGAATGCGATTATTACCTCACTTCTCTATAAGAAACACCCGGCAGAGTTGAAGTTCGTCTTAGTGGATCCGAAGATGGTAGAGTTCTCTATTTACAAACCCTTGCTGCGCCATTATATGGCGGCAATGCCCGATCAAGAGGACCGCGATATCATCATTACCGATTGTCAAAAAGTAATAAACACGCTCAACTCCCTCGTGATTGAGATGGAGGATCGTTATACATTGTTGGCGGATGCAAATGTGCGCAATGTGGAAGATTATAACGAGAAGTTTAATTCGCGTCGTCTCAATCCGGAAAAGGAGGTCGAGAACTTGCAGACGCACAAACTCTTACACCACCGGTTTATGCCGTATTTAGTCATTGTGATTGATGAGTATGGTGACTTTATTATGCAGGCGGGTAAGGAGGTGGAGCGGCCCATCCAGCGTTTGGCTCAAAAAGCTCGTGCGGTAGGAATGCACATGATCTTAGCCACCCAGCGTCCGGATGTGAAGATTGTGACCGGTACGATTAAGGCTAATATCCCGACACGTATAGCGTTCCGCACCCAATCGATTGTGGATAGCCGTACGGTATTAGACTCCAAGGGTGCTGACCAATTAGTCGGTAAGGGAGATATGCTGTATTCGGGTGGCGGTAACCTCACCCGTATCCAATGTGCCTTTGTGGATACGCCCGAAGTGGAGGCTATCGTAGCGCATGTAAGTGAACAGCAACACTAC
>CALCGR010000127.1 GCA_937901025.1 uncultured Bacteroidales bacterium | reverse complement strand
TGGCACAGTGAGTGTTTAGGGATTTGAGTTAAGATTTTTATCATTTGAAAGAAAATCGTGAACCAAATAAATATACAAAACAATTAACCCTTTTTATTAACAATTAAAACTTAAAGCTTATGAAAAAAGTATTCAAGACAATGGCATTCACCCTATTGGGGTTGGTGCTGAGTGTAAACCTTGGATGGGCTGCTGATGTAACCTACAAATTAGAGGCTGTCACTTCTGTGACTGCTGGGGAGAAGTATGTTTTTGAACAAAGTAACCATGTCGCAATTGGTTCTGTTTCAAGTAGTGCCTTACAAACGACGGCAACTTATGCTACAACGAGTCTTAAAGGAAATGAAAATTATGTTTGGACTCTTGAGACTGCTACAGGTGGTTTTTATATTAAAAATGTAGCACTGACTAGCAACCAATATCTGAACAATGCTTCCAAAACTAATGTTAGTCTTAGTACTGCTTCTTCTGTTTGGACTTTTGATTTTAAGAATGGAGTAGCGTTAATATCTAATACATCAAACAGTGATCGTTTTTTAGGATATACAACCGCAACATCTTATGTATACAAAGCATATGCAACAGGTAATTTGGGTGATTATCCTCATGCAATTACGGTTTATAAATTGGTAGAAGAAGGTGACACTCCAACCGACCCGGTTGATCCTACTGTAACATTTAGTAATGGTACAGTTAAGGCAACCAAGACGATTGATTTATCAACTTTGTATGATTCAGATAGCGATGGTGCTGTATCCTATTCTATTGAAGAGGGTGGTTCGTTTGCAACTTTGGCTGGCACTATTTTAACAGGTAATGCAGAAGGAACTGTTAAAGTTAAGGCAGTCCAAGCCGCAACAAGTAGTTATAATGCCGCAGAAGCTACGGCTACTATTACGGTTACTGCCGCTCCTGTGGAAGTTGTGTATTCTCTTGTAACCGATGCTTCAAAGTTAGAGGAAGGACAAAAGATAATCATTGTAAATAGTGGTGCAGATAAAGCATTGAGTTCTACGCAGAATTCAAATAACCGTTCTGCCGTAACAGTAACTTGTGTAGATAATAAAATTAGTGTGGAAGAAGGTAGCGGTGTACAAGTTATCACGTTAGGTAAGGCACAAAAAGATAGCAAAAATTATTGGACTTTGGGTGTAGACGATGGTTATCTATATGCTGCAAGCTCTTCGAGTAACTATCTAAAAACTCAAGCTACATTGAATGATAATGGGAAATGGGATATCAGTATTTCAGATAATATTGCTTCTATTACTGCTCAAGGAACGAATACACGTAATCAACTCAAGAATAATGGAGATATTTTCTCTTGCTATGGCTCTGGGCAGACTGCTGTCAAAATCTTTGCAGCATCGATTCCTCCCACCAACGAGGCAGTTACTTTTGCTGCTCCTACGGACGGTACGCTTGTGATTAAGAATGGCGCAACGCCTATCTCTTCTGGTGCTATTATCCAAAATGGTACAGTATTGGACGTAACCTTTGGCATGACCCCTGCTGAGGCATATAAAGATGTTGCTATTAAAGTGACCAAGACCGATGGTGGAGACGATGTAACTTCTACCGTTTACGATGCTACGGAACAGCAAATCACCATGCCTCGCTATCCGATTACAGTGGCTGTTACCTTTACTAAACTCTACAAGATTACGTTAGCAACCGATGGTGAAGGAACAGGTACGGCAACGATGAATGGCGTAACCACCGATATTTACGTTGATGGCGAAACACAAATTGACCTCGTGGCTAGTGCTGTTGCTCCAAACGAGTTTACCAAATGGAGTGCAACAGAAAACATCTTGATTAACGAAGATGATAAAGCAGAGACTTACGCATTAGCATCTGGAGATGGTACAATTACCGCAACCTTTGGTGTTAGTGCATTACAGCCTCTTGATGCTCCGACATTGAGCGATCCTACTAATATTACTTATTCGGGTGTTACTCTTAATTGGCAAGAATTAGACAATGCAGTGGCATACAACGTGGAACTGTTATTGAATGACGTAACGGTTGCTTCGGATGTTATTTTCGGAGAAACGACTTGGACGCCGGAAGTTGCATTACAAGCCAATACTACTTATACTTATACTGTACAAGGTGTTGGTGATGGCACTACTTATGCGGAAGAGAACAACCCCAAGGCTCAATCGACGGTCAAAACTGCCGATTATCCCGCAGTTGTTCTCACCCTCAGCGAGAATAGCGAAGAAACACCGGTAGAAGGCAAACTGAATACGGCTATCACTCTGCCGACTGAATCTACCCAAGCTTGCGATGGTAAAGTATTTGTTGGTTGGAGCGAAGACGCAATAGAAGGCGAAGTCGGTAAAGATAAAGTAACTCTGTTAGGTGAAACTTACACCTTTACAGATCCTTCTGTTTTGGAAAAGACTATTTATGCTGTTTATGCTGCTATTGTTTCAGAAGGTCAAAATTCTTATCAGAAAGCGACCTCTTTGGCTGTCGGTGATAAGGTTATCTTTGCGACTGAAGATAATTCTAAACCATCTACTGGCGTAATTGGAGCAAATAGTAATGATAAAGATGCAACCGTTAGTAAAACGGCTGCTGATTGGATGATATTCGCTGTTGAAGCAGGTTCTGCTCAAGGAACATTTAAGTTCAAAAATGGAGCCAACTATATCACAGCAGCATCTAGTGTGTTTAAATTAACAACTACTGCAAGCGACTTTACATTGAACGAGTCTTCTCAAGCCATTTGGACGAGTGGGTCTGATAAGTATGCATTGTTGAAGAATAGTGACTTTTATCGTCACTATAAAACAACAAATACGTCTTATACTAAATTCTATGTTTGGAAGGTTATTCCTGGTGAGAAAACTTATGGAAACTATTGCACTACTTGCCAAGCGGCTGTGGCTGCTCCGACATTTAGTTTAGAAGGAGGCAATTATAGTGAGGCTAAAACGCTTGAATTGACCGCAACCGAAGGTGATATTTACTACACTATCAATGGTGGTGCAGAGACCTTATATGAGGAAGCTATTGCACTCAACAACCGTGGCACTTACGAAATCAGTGCTTATGCAAAGGTGGATGACCGCACAAGTGATGTCGTTACCAAGACCTATACTCTTGATTGGCCTTACACTAGTCTTGCAGAACTTGCCGCTGCCGACATTCCAAGTGGAACAGAAGTAACAATTAGCTTCGAAAATGCTGTAATCAAATCTTTGGCTACTGGCTATAGCATCAAAGGTGTTTACTTTGATGTTCAGAAGGAAGGCAAAGATATTGAAATTTATTGCAATAGCACTGCAATTCCAGAGAATTGGAAAGTGGGTGGTACACTATCTGTAACGAACTTGACTTGTGCTTGGGTTCGCTATCCCGCTACAGGAAATCTCACTTGCTGGGAACTGACTCCTTCGAACTGGGATGACTTTACTTACAACGACCCTGTTCATATGACTTCTATCGCTATCTCGGGTGAACCTACCAACAAAGACTACTCTGCTGGTCAACAACTCAATCCTGCCGGATTAGTGGTAACAGGTTACTATAACGATCATACCGAACAGGTTCCTCATACAGAGGATATCACCGAAGGTCTCACTTGGACACTTCCGACCTTGGCAGAAGGTGCAACCACGGCAAAAGTTTCTGTAAAATATACGGAGCCGATTTTAAGCACCCCATTAAAGAGTGAGGAGTACGAAGTTACTATTAATCCTGTTACTCCTGCTAAGACACTGCAAAGCATCTATGTGGCTGACGATAGCAAACACAAGACGGTGTTCTTTGTTGGTCGTCCGTTTAGTGCAGAAGGCTTGAAAGTGATGGCTAAATACAACATTGGTGAAGACCAACCAATCGCTTTGGCTAATTTGGATATTGACAACCCAACATTCACAGAGCCCAATGCTGAACACACTATCAATATCTCTTATACCGAGAATGATGTAGAGAAATCTACTTCTTACAATGTGGAAGTTAAATACATGAACCTCAACGACTTGGTAGCCGCTACCGACATCAACGACCACGATCACGTTTATGTGAAGTTCGAGAATGTAATGATTACCAATTTCTATTCTACGAAGGGTATTTACTTGAATGTGCAGAAGGGTGACAAAGATATTGAAATCTATAACCAATCTACCAATTATCCTAATACTTGGGCACAATTTGGAACTGTTTCCGCAACTCTTGACAATGTTGAGTGGACAAACTACCAAGGAACTTGGGAATTCAAGATAAGCGATTGGGACGTTGTAGAATATACTGCTCCGAATATTCCTGTAACGAGTATGGAAATCAGCCCTGCTGAGGTTTCTGTTGGTGAAGCAAAAACCACAACTATGTCTATCGTTTATACTCCCGAACACGCAACGAACAAGGGTGTTACTTGGGCTGTAACCGAAGGCAGCGAATTTGCAAGCGTTGATGAAGGAACGGGTGTAGTAACCGGTAATAAAGCCGGTACGGCTACGATTACCGCTACCTTAACCGCAGACCCGACTATTACCGCAACGCGCACAGTGACGGTAACTGAAACTCCTAAGTGTACGATTTCGTACTATGTGAAGGGAGAATTTGCTTCTACACAGAACATCGCTCGTGAAGAGGAAGGTACACTGACTTATGTTCCTGAATTGGTAGTTACCGGTTACACCTTTGCCGGTTGGGCTGAGGCTGCTATCACAGAAGAGTCTGCTACTGCAACGCTCATATCTACCTATACTCCGGGCGCTGACGAAGCAACAAAGAACGTTTATGCAGTCTTCAAACGTGTAGATGACAGCAGTCCTACTTATCAACAATATGCAAAAGTAACCTCCGCCCTCACCGATTGGGCTGGCGACTACCTGATTGCATACGATGACACACACTTTGCAAATGGTAAAGTTGGTGGTGAAAGTGGTATAGGTGCTGTTAATGCCTCTGTAAATCCTTCAACTGCTTTAAGAGGCAATGTGGTTACCAAGGAGTGGGGAGACCAATACAAAGTAACTATTGAGGCTTGCACAGGCGGTTATCTGCTGAAGACACAAGATAACAAATATAATTACCAATCTTCAAATAACAATGGCTTAGCATCTACCACTAATGTAACTACAGCTGATGATTATCCATATTCCATGAGCCTCGATGCTAATGGTAAGGTGGTTATGAAATTAGCTAATGGCGCTCAATTCCAATACAATACGGGTGGATATTTCCGCTGCTACAAAAATGGTAGCCAAAATAACTGCTTCTTCTACAAGTACGATGCCGGTTCTGCATTATACACTTCCTATCCGGTGGCTAAGGTGAAAGTGACCTTCAACCTCGACGGTGGTGTTGGTGGTTGCGGTACGATTACCGTTAACCAAGGCGACAATGTAACTCTTTGCGAGGATGCTCCTACCAAAAACCTCAATAAGTTTGACGCTTGGTCCGATGGCGCGAACAAATACGCTCCAAGTGAAACAATTGAGAACGTAACGGAAGACATCGAGCTGACGGCTCTGTGGATTGCTAAACAACAATACACTATCTCCTTCAACAAAGCAGGTGCTGCTGGTACAACGCCAGACGCTATTACCGATTACGAGTACAACGAGGTAACTCTGCCCGCACAAGGCGATCTCTCTAACGCGGGTTATATCTTCGGTGGCTGGAACGACGGCGAAACAACTTATGCCGGTGGTGCAAGCTTTACGATGCCTGAGAAGAACGTTTCGATGACCGCTGTTTGGGTAGCAAAGACCAATGATAAGTGGTATCTCGTTAACTCCGCAGACCAACTTGCCCCTGGTAAACAATATGCAATTGTTGCCAACGATAAAGAAGCAGCTATGGGTACAATGCCTTCAGATAAAGCGTACATGGATAAGGTAAGTGCCTCCTTCAATGCTGATAAGTCTATGATGATTGCTATTGATCCTTCGGCTGTTATCCTTACTCTTGGCGGTAACGCTACTGATGGTTGGACATTATCGAATAATGGTAAGTTCTTGGGATCCGAAACCACTAAGAATATGTCATGGATTGAAACGATTGGTGATAAGGTTGGTTATAAATGGACCATCACGATTGCTGACGGAGAAGGCGATTATGAGGCAGAAATCGAGAACACGGTTGGATATTTGTGCTACAATGCTGGTAGTCCTCGTTTCACAACGTATTCTTCTGTTCAATCTAAAGTTCAACTCTATGTCCTTGTTCCTGCACAAGTAATTGATGACGAAGTGAATGCTTCTACTCTTGACGACTATGCAGACGTAACTGTCAACGAGGGTGGTAACCTCCTTATTGATGCTCCTAAGACACTTGGTGACATTTACGTAATGGAAGGTGGTAAAGTAACCATCCAAACTGAGGCTACATTGACTGTTAACAACTTCGTTATCAAGTCCACGATGGCAGGCGGTCAATCAGGTCAAGTGATTGGCGTAACCACAGAGAACTTCACGATTACCAGCAGCGCTTACTTCGATGTAACGCTTGGTGCTAACGGTAATCCAGAGAAGTGGCACGCATTTGCCGTTCCGTTCAATGTAGATGCTATCAACGGCATTTATGACTTGGACGACAAGAAACTGACCAACGAAGTGAACTACGCGATCATGGACTACCATGGAGATGTTCGCGCACAAGGTCAATATGGTTGGAAGAAGTTCCGCGGAATCATGAACCCGGGTGTATTCTACCTCATGACCGTCGATGGTCAGCGCACTACTTACCGCATGAAGATGAACGGTGGATTCAGTGCTTCAAGTACTACCATTACGGTTAACGAGTATGCAAGTGGCACCGATACCGATGCCGGTTGGAACGGTATTGCTAACTCGCAACTCGAATATGTAACTATTGCGAAGAAAGTTCAAGTGCTCAATCCTACCTCGTACACCTATGAACCGTATGCCGAAAGTTCGGTTAACTTCACCGTAGGTACTCCGTTCTTCTATCAAGCTAATGGCGAAGAGGTAGATGGTAAGATTACGCTCGCTGCGGCTAATGCTGAGAATCTTGCTCCTGCTCCGCGTATGGGTGCTGCAGAAGCTAAGAATATCGCCATCTCGTTCGCGAACGATACCTACACCGACCACCTCTATATCTCGGCTACCGATGAGGCTACGGATGAGTACCAGATTGGTCTTGACCTCGTGAAAATGACTATGACGAACACACCTGCTGTTCCGCAGATCTTCGCAGAGGCTTATGGTACGAAACTCTGTATGATTGATGCTCCGATGGCTTACGATCAAGCATCGTATGCCCTCAACCTCTATGCTCCGGCTGCCGGTACTTACACTATCAGCGCGGCACAAGTAGAAGGCTACGAGATCTACCTCACGCAGAATGGTAATGCTATCTGGGATCTCACAATGAGTGAGGCTACTGTTGAACTCACGAAGGGTGACAATACCGAATACGGTTTGATCCTCAAACGCGCTGCTTATGCTCCGACGAACATGGAGAATCTGAAAGGAATGAACAATGTTCAAAAACTCTTCTTCAACGATAACATTTACATTATCCGCGATGCTAAGGTCTTCAATGCTCAAGGTGTGAAAGTGCAATAATTTGTAAAATTATAAAAACAATGAAAAAGATGTATAGAAAACCCAAAATTGAGGTGGCTGCTCAAGTTGAGAGCAAACAACCCGTAATGTTGCTTGGTTCCGGTGAGGCTCCCGAACCGGGTAAGGCTCCCGGCAAAGCTCCCGCCACCGGCCACGCGATGTAATCCTATCTGCTTAACTTTTAAAGTTAATCATACTCTCTCATCAAGCG
>CALCGR010000126.1 GCA_937901025.1 uncultured Bacteroidales bacterium | reverse complement strand
TCGGGAAACTATATACGTAGTTATCCAAAACGATAGCAATCGACTTGCCGATATTATCCTTCGTGATACGCTGCCAAGCTTTCGCTCCTTCTGCGTTCATCGACATCGATACATTCGCGTATGCGCTCAGTTGACCGAAGTCCGCTTTTGCGTCCGTGATCACGTCACCCTCTAACGAAGGACGACCATCGCGTTGCGCTTTCAAAGCGACCAATTGATATACGGTCTCTGCCTCATCAATTGCTTTCACCGTCCAACGCAGACGAAGGTCGCGCGGCAGCACTTGTTTGGCAATCGTAGAGGTCAGCATCTCGTTCACGCGAGCCGTATCGGTATACAGAACCATACCTACCACCGGACCACGATAGGCTTGACCTTGAGCATTGAAACTCGGATTAAGAATAGCGAACAAAGGATTCTTGGCCTTGTATTCCTCAACAGCCTCCGTTTGCGCTTCCGCGGCCTCGAGAGAGTCGTTTAACAAAGCGTCGATATCGTCTTTCTTGGTCTCTTTCTTAGCTTTAGTATCCTTCTTGCTGTTGTCAGCCAACTTAGCGTACTCATTGTTGATTTGCGCAATAGCAGGCAGGATCTCGCTGAAATCATAGGTCTCCCAAAACTCAAGGTTCGCACTTCCTTGTAAGAGTTTACGAACACGCTCGGGCTCTTTGATACCCGGCAACTCAATCAGGATACGACCCGATTGGCTGAGTTTTTGGATGTTCGGTTGAACTACGCCGAAACGGTCAATACGGGTACGCAGTACGTTGAAGGAGTTGTCGATAGCACCCTCCACTTCCTCGCGAATCACTTTCTCAACCTCAGCGTTCGTAGAGTTTAACGTCACTTTATCTTTGAGTTCAAACGTGGAGAACACACTCGCTAATTGAGCATTGGGATCCACTTCCTTGAAGGACTCAATGAAAAGCGTAACAAAATCGGCACCGCTCGATTTTTGTTTCTGTTTGGCCAAGTCCATGGCTTGGTTAAACGTGGCAGAGGTGTTGTAACCCGATAACGCACGAAGGATGTCAGGAACACTCACTTCCATCGTTACGTTCATACCGCCTTTCAAGTCCAAACCGAGGTTCAACTCTTTCTCGCGGCACTCCTTCAGGGTAAAACCACACCATACTTTTTGGGAAGCCAGCGAGTCCAGATAGTAGAACTCTTTTGCAGCGTCTCCCTGAGCATACTCCTTCGCCTGCTTGTTGTAGTACGAAGTCACTAAATTAAAGGACAAATAAAAGGCACTCGCCAAACCGAAGACGATAGCCAAAGTCCTTACTAAATTTTTGAGTTTCATAATGTTTTTTGTTTTTATTAATGTTTATTTAATTGCGTTATATACGTGCATAGGCGTACACCTACGCAAATTAGCGTACAAAAGTACAACATTTTTTTGGAATATGCAAATATTTCTTTAAAAATTTGCGTATATTCCGCTTTTTTGTACCTTTGTACCTAAAAAAGTGCCGTAAAATCGCTAAACTTACCACGCAAGGGCTATCCCGACCCCATTCGCGGAGGAGATAACCTTCAGTTCCGTTTCCGGTTGTTTGTTAGGGTGAACCACGTTATACATGTCACCCACCTTGTGCATGCGGGCGTAACCTACACCCAAACAGGTGATACCCGCACCCGTCACCGCAGCGCCCGAGAGGGCGATGGGGAGGGCTATCGAATTGATGGCTGCTTGCATTTCCTCTCCATTACCCGCCTGGGAATGAGGGGTAACCAGTGCACCGATAATACTGAAGAACGAGCCAACGACGGTAACCGAAAGACCGATATAAAACAACGGCCAACCCGCCTTAGAAACGACATACCCCGAATGGTAGTCTTTGTACAGTTCATCTCTCGTATCCTCCAAGTACCACATAAACTCTTTCATGGAGAGTTGTTCGGTACCTACAAAATAATAGTTTCCGCTGCGGTACACACTCGGGCGGACGGAGTCCGTCGGGAACTGTGTTCGCGCTTCTGTTTTCGTTCCTTTTTGCGCTCCTATCGGCACTACGATAGGGTTTACTATCTGCAACTCTATTTGTGCCTGTGCGCTGAACGCTACTGCCAAAAGGCAGAAGAAAATAATCAGTTTTTTCATATTCAGAATCGTAAGGCCAAACCAACACCGTCTTCGGTGGCGTTGAAACCAACCGTAGGAGCGACGGTCTTTCCGGCCGTCGAAATATTGTATACATTCACACTCTCGTGCATGCGTTTATAACCGATAGCCAACAACGGGATACAAGCAATTTGCAAAGCGGCTGCCGTTAGATAAGATAGCGTCCAACCCAGCGGGGTCTTGTAAGTTGTGGTTCGTCCGTCGCTGGTTCTGGCGGTCCAGGTAAAACCGATCGGGAGAGCCTCGGCGATGATACCGATGGTGAAGCAGCACCAACCCTCGATAGCGTAGTTACGGCCACTGATATACTGCACGTATGCTTCCGGACAACTCTCCTTCAAGAACAGTGTGTACGGCGCATGATCGGAAAGATAGGAAACGTTTTGGTTCATGTTGAAACCATCGTAGTAATACTTGTTTCCCATGCGCATAACCGGTTGTAAGACAATAGATTGGGCGGGTTGCTGTGTTGCTTGCGGTTCCTGTGGTTCTTGTAATTCTTCTTGGGCTTGAGTGCCAAGGACAACCGCCAATAGGCAGATGAGGGTAAAGAGTTTTTTCATAATTGTATAAATTTATTCTTTGGTAAATTCCGTTAATGTGGATTCGCAATAATCCAACAGGGCTTTCGCTTTTTTCGATTGCGCTTGATATTCTTGTAGCGAAATGGCGGGAGCCTGTTCTAAGGCTTCAATAATCTGCTGCGCCTCTTGAAGCGCCTGGTCGTATGATTTTTCAGGTTGATTCATTGTTGTTTTTTATTTGCCTTTGCCGTCCAACAAAACCCCGATGGTATAGAATAAAATCTTTATATCTAAGCGTAAGGACATGTTTTCCATATACACAATATCGTAATTGAGCCGCGCAATCATCTTGTCAATCGTATCGGTATAACCCACCTTGATGGGCCCCCAACTGGTCAGTCCCGGACGAACGCCATAAAGCAAACAGTAGTAAGGGGCGCGCTGTTGAATCCGGTCGATAAAATATGCGCGTTCCGGACGCGGGCCCACCAAGGCCATCTCGCCCTTGAACACATTCCATAACTGCGGCAGTTCGTCCAAACGATAACGCCGTAGTTTTTTGCCTATAGGCGTGATACGCGGATCGTCATCTTGCGAGAGCTGCGGAACCTCTTGCTCTGCGTTCTGAACCATCGTGCGGAATTTCAGTATTTGGAAAGCGTGCCCGTGTAGGCCGATACGTTCTTGCTTATAGATTACCGGACCCGGGGAAGAGATTTTGATAAGGATGGCTAACAGCAGATAGATCGGGGAAAGAAGAAGCATCCCTATTCCGGACATAACTATATCCGAAGCCCGCTTGATACATAATTCTGCATCCGACATCTTAAGGGCAGTAATGCAGATATACGGGGCGTCTTCAACCGTGGTGATGCGCGCCGAACCGGTCAACATATCATAGGTGGTCGGAACGATGTAAATCTGCACATTAAGCGGATAAAGCTCTTGAATGGCCAAATAAATATCATTTTCCGAATTGTTCTTAAAGTCAATGATAACCGCTTCAAAAGGTTGCTTTTGGTGCTGTTTTTTAAACGAACTCAGTTGTTTCAAATCCGTCAGTGTAAATGTTCGCGGTTGGTTTTTGTGAATCATCTGAACAAGATAGATAATCAACCGTGGCAACAAACTGACAACGAATTGTAATGCAAACAGCACACCCAAGGTTACCAGATAGTATTGGTATTGGTCAATAGGAGTGATGTCGTCGGCAATGATGATAAAAAAGGATACAATCGTAATAGCGAGAGCCGAGAAGAAGGTGGGTATCGCTACTTTTCCCGGGCTGTTCTTATATGGACGTAAATAATAGCCCGAGAGATAATAGACAACCAAACAACCCAAGGGATAAAAAATAAGGGGCGTGACAAAACTAAATGCCGGAATAAGCACCTGCTCCGCATTGAATAGTCGCCCTTGATACACGAGCCAACGGAAGACCAAGAAACAGAGCCACACGAGCTCCGAGGAGATTAGGTCCGCTATCAAAATGGCGAGCTGTTGTTTGCGTCTTTGGTTCATTGTCTAATGATTTGAATGGTGTTGTCCTCGTTGACCTTGATAATCGAAGAGGGTTTCTTCTCTTCGTTGTCTTGGCGACGATAGTGACAAATATAATCCACGGCGTTCTTAATCTCCGGCACAATCTGCGCAAATGTTTTTGCTGCGGCCTCGCCCGAGATATTCGCTGAGGTGGACACTATCGGCTTGCGCAGGTGCTCGCACAGCGACTTGGAGAACACCTCTTCCGTAATACGGATGCCCACACTCCCGTCTTCGGCGATTAGGTTAGGCGCGAGGTTGCGCGCGTGCGGGTAAATAATAGTAAGGGGTCGTTGTCCTTCACTCACCTCCAGCAATTGCCAAGCTGCCTGAGGGATATCCGACACATATCCTTGAATCTTTCCGGCACCCTCTAACAGAACTAACATCGACTTCGCGTCCGCCCGGTGTTTAATCTCAAAGATCCGTTTGACCGCCTCCGCATTGGTCGCGTCACACCCGATACCCCAAACCGTATCGGTGGGATATAAGATGACGCCGCCTTGTTTGAGCACGCGAACCGCCTCTTGTAAATCAGATAATTCGAACGGACAATTCATAAATTCCTTATTCCTATTTCCTCATTCCTTTTTCCTAAAAAAAAGAAGGGTTGTCATCCCGACAACCACAATCTTTACTTAACCTTAAATCTAATACCATGAAAAACACGATGCAAAAGTACTGCTTTTTTTCGAACTGACCAAATTTTTTATGTTAAAAAGCATATTTTTTAACTTTTTGCCAATCGCAGTTTGCAAAAAATACGTTTTTTTAGAGCAGAATGAAAAAATATTTGCCCATGTCAAAAATTTTGTGTACTTTTGCATTCGCAAAAAGTGAGACAACGATTCAACAAATAAATCAATATAAAAAATGAAAAAAATCTATCTCGCCAAGTATGGCATTAAGAATGCCAAGGTAATTGCTCACAACCCTTCCTACGAAGAGCTGTTTGAGGCTGAGACCAAGAAAGGTCTTAGAGGTTTTGAAAAAGGTCAACTCACGGAGTTGGACGCAGTCAATGTAATGACCGGTGTGTTCACGGGCCGTTCGCCTAAGGACAAATACATCGTGGACGACAAGCAGAGCCACGATAACGTTTGGTGGACTTCGGATGCCTATAAGAACGATAACCACCCCATGTCCGAGAAGGTATGGGACGAGGTCAAGAAGATCGCTCTTAAGGAACTTAGCGGTAAGGAGCTCTATGTGTGCGACGCT
The DNA here is from genome assembly GCA_937901025.1 of uncultured Bacteroidales bacterium. Taxonomy (GTDB): domain Bacteria; phylum Bacteroidota; class Bacteroidia; order Bacteroidales; family Paludibacteraceae; genus Colicola. Next base: position 955 of record CALCGR010000126.1, on the reverse strand, counting down.
TTCTGCGGTGCCAACAAGGAGACCCGTCTGGCCGTTCGTTTCATCGTGGAGGTCGCTTGGCAGGCTCACTTTGTGAAGAATATGTTCATTCAGCCCACCGAGGAAGAGTTAGAGAACTTCGAACCAAACTTCATCATCTACAACGCTTCGAAAGCGAAAGTGAAGAACTACGAGAAGTTAGGTTTGAACTCCGACACGTGCGTAGCTTTCAACACCACCTCTCGTGAGCAAGTGATCATCAACACTTGGTACGGCGGCGAGATGAAGAAAGGTATGTTCTCGATGATGAACTACTACCTGCCTTTGCAAGGAATCGCTTCCATGCACTGCTCGGCTAACACCGACATGAAGGGTAAGAACACGGCTATCTTCTTCGGTTTGAGCGGTACCGGTAAGACCACTCTCTCCACCGACCCGAAGCGTCTGCTCATCGGTGACGACGAGCACGGATGGGACGACAATGGCGTATTCAACTTCGAAGGCGGTTGCTATGCCAAGGTCATCAACCTTGATAAGGAATCCGAACCCGACATCTATCACGCTATCCGTCGTAACGCTCTGCTCGAGAACGTAACCGTAGACAAGAACGGCGTCATTGACTTCGCCGACAAGTCCGTTACCGAGAACACCCGCGTCAGCTATCCTATCAACCACATCGAGAAGATCGTTCGTCCGATCAGTGCCGGTCCGGATGCTCAAAACGTGATCTTCCTCAGTGCCGACGCCTTTGGCGTTCTGCCTCCGGTAAGTATCTTGACGCCCGAACAAACGAAATATTATTTCTTGAGCGGTTTCACTGCTAAACTCGCCGGTACCGAGCGCGGTATCACCGAACCGACTCCTACTTTCTCGGCTTGCTTTGGTCAAGCGTTCTTGGAGCTTCATCCTACCAAATATGCGGAGGAGCTTGTGAAGAAGATGGAGAAGAGCGGTGCGAAGGCTTATCTGGTTAACA
>CALCGR010000125.1 GCA_937901025.1 uncultured Bacteroidales bacterium | reverse complement strand
GGGCCGCCCGTGCTTTAGCCGGGCATAAAGGCAAGCCGGGGCCATTTGCGATGGCGCAAATGTGCGAAATAAGCCACAAAGTGGCTGAGCGGGAGATATACTTTTACCTCTCCGCTTTCAGCATCTCGACAAAGATTTTCGCCGCGCGTTTTTGGTAGGCGTCAGCCAAAGTGTGAATACACCCGAGCAATTCGTTATTCGGCAACTCGAGCGGAATAGCAACCAGCCCTCGCCGATGCCGCATCGTCTCGGCACTCAATATACCGACGAGCAGCGGACTGTCGTCCAGCAAATCGAGAATAAAGTTCGCATCATTGAGTTCAATCCGCTTGCGCATATGCGCCCCTTCCCCCTCCTGTTCCCAATAACGATCGAGCATCTCCCTCGCCTGCATCTGCTGACTCGGCATAGCGATCCCCCAGTTATCGCGCTCCAGCTCCGCGAGCGAGATCGACTTGCGTCCCGCGAGCTGGTGGTCGTGCCTCACGATGGCGCAGAGCCGGTCCCGGAAGAGCACATGACTGTCGAACCCCGCGCCGGCGCTGTCGGACTTATACGCGAGCGCTAAATCAATCTTCCTCTCGCGCAGCATCTGCGCCAATTTGAGGCTGTCGGCGTAATAGATATGCAGCTTCACCTGCCGGTACTTATGGAGGAAGTCCGCGAGGGGCTTGGTGAGCAAGGTGGAGAACGAGTGCGTGACGCCGATGTTGAGCTCGCCGCTCACGGTGTCGCTCAGGTCGGTGATTTGGGTCTTACACTCGTCCGCGGTGCGGAGCGTCTCAATGGCGAGCGGCAACAGGCGGTCGCCGGCCTCGGTGAGGCTGACGCGGTGGCTGGTGCGGGTGAAGAGGCGGGAGCCGAGTTCGTCCTCCAGGGATTGAATCTGTTGGGATAACGTGGATTGGGTGATGAACAGTTTCCTGGCAGCAGCGGAGAAACTGAGGGTCTTTGCGGTCGCTACAAAGTAGCGTAGTTGGCGTAGTTCCATATTGGCTTGATTTAGTTTACCTAAATCGTATCAAAAATCGTGCCAATATTTCTCCCGCTCGCTTCGCTTTACTTATATCTCCCGCTCGCTTCGCTATTACGCGGATGTGCAACGTATGAGTAACCCTCTACTCAAACGACCCCGTATATATTAGCGTCGTTGAGCAGTGCGACGCTCAAGCTAGCCTAATATGCGTAATTGAGGAGAACGAGGCGAAGAGCACCCCTGCCGAAGTGGAACTTTGGCATCGTGCTGAGCCTTGGTCGACGGGCCGCCCGTGCTTTAGCCGGGCATAAAGCAAAGCCGGGGCAATTTGCGATGGCGCAAATATGCGAAATAGCGACGATAGGGCTAATCGTTCGAGTAAAACGAGATAAGAATAGCCCTATTGGCGCGAGCGGGAGATAAGAGAAAAGCGGAGCGTCCTATACCGGCTATCGAAAATAACGATAACTATATAGAAAATAACCTTAACAAACTGCGGTGCCGACACGAATTGTGGCACAGCGTTTGTTTTTTATCGGTCAAACGGAGCTAATAGCCGGTAAGGACCCAACCGCTCGCGCTCCGGTTGACGACAACAATTAACCCAAGGTATTAACAATCAAAAACATTACAACAATGAAAAAGATTCAACACAAATCCCTCTTGGCCCTCGTGGCCCTGCTCTTCCCCTTCACCGCTTGCACGAAAGCGCTGAACGTGGACAACACCCCCATCCCGTACATGGACCTCAACCGATACGCCGGTCAGTGGTACGAGATAGCGCGATTCGATCACCGCTTTGAGCGCGGACTGGACAACTGCACCGCAATGTACTCGTTCAACGGCGACGGCACGGTGCGCGTAGAGAACACCGGCTGGACCGGCGAGGACTGGAAGACCTCCATCGGTAAGGCGAAGACCACCGAGCAGCCCGCGATGCTGCGCGTATCGTTCTTCGGCCCGTTCTACAGCGACTACCGCGTCCTTATGCTGGACAAGGACTATCAGATTGCGCTCGTGGGCGGCAGTAATGACAAGTATTTATGGATACTCTCCCGCACTCCGGACCCCGACGGGGCGTGGATAACCAAGGTTTTAGAAGAAGCTGAACGTCGGGGATATAACACCAATCTCCTGCTCTGGGTTAACCAGGATTTTCATAAGTAGTAGGAGACTGCCGTTCAGTGAGTTTGTTAATTTTTAAGTGGGCGGGTAGGAGCAATCCTACCCGTTTTTTTTAGGCCCTACTCTCCCCTATTTTATTTCCATAAACTAACAAAAAACCTTTGCGGCTGCAAAGGTAAGGATTTTTTTTGATTGATCTGTTAGAAGTATCCGACTCCTTTATTTAGGCACATAATTAGCAAAACGACGGATTTCCTCTCCCTGCAATTCTAATAAGATTTGTTCATCAGCGCAGAGCAGCAGGAACGAAGCATTGGCATATAACTGAGTGAGAATAGGCTCCAATACGCTTAACAGGTATTCAACCTCTTGGATATCATAAGTTTTGGCATAAGATTGTAAAATCTTTGTCCACTGATCTAATTGCTTGGATATTTTATCAACTTGCCATTTTGAAATCCCGACAAATAGTGGCAGAAGCGATTTTTCGATACTTTCTTTAGAATTCTTTGGGATATAGGGAATTGTTGAAGGATCTATTAATATGCTCCTCATTTCCGTTACTGAAACCGCAACATAATCTTTAAATCTCCCCTGTTGCCGTATCCTTTGGGAAATGAGATATTTGACTTGGGGAGCAACGGTATCTGTAAAAACGAAATAGTACTTATTATGCAGCAGGCACGTGCCGTCACAAACCAGTTCAATGGAATGAGCAACTTTTTTTTGCAACTCAGTTAAAGAGACTGCATCTCCATGAGTATAATTCATCCTCAGTTCAATAAAAAGCAATGATGGTGATAGAAAACCCTTATGTCTATCATAATTTTTGGCTATTCCAATAATGCTATCACCGGTGCACGATGGTTGCATTCTGCCACTCGTTTGTGAGCGCTCGTATTCATCCAAATCGAGAGCATTGATTTGTGGCGGTTCGGGGAAATAATCTTTAGATGCATAGTCCCGCAAAGAAATGGCACGCAAAGTACTCAAATGCGATTTCCCTATGGCATGACGAGAGACAATATCGTTATTAATTACCCACTTTTCCATTACCATAATATTGAATACGGTCTAACGCGATGTTAAAAGAATTAAAGATGTCGCCGATTTCGCTTCCGCAATTTTTATAGGTATACGTAAAATCATCAGAAGCGATTGCTTGATAGAAGGTTATGTCATCCAACAAGCCTTCTGTAGTAGCAATCGTTTGGATGGCGGCAACCATATCCGGGTTATGGCTGGCGATTAATATCTTTACACCCAACTCCTTATTAAGCAGAACCAAAACACGAGCAAATTCGACAACCCATTGGGGATGTAAATGGGCTTCCGGTTCGTCAATAATCAACAGTGTGGAATCATCTAAGAAACCGTTCTCCAACAGACGTAAAATATAGGCAAATGATCTTATACCGGTAGCCGCTTGCGTAATAGGTATGTCCAAATTATCTTCCCTTATATAATGTAATTCGTCGTCAAATATGTCCTCTTTCATCTCCACGGAACCATGCATAATGCGTTGAATGTACAACTTCATTTTCTTTTGCGACGTGGATAATTCGACACTTCGCTTTTGAGAAATGAGGCTATTAAAATATTTCCACAAGGGATTATCATCAACTTCATTACACAACGCCATCGGAGTATCCACATAAATCGCACGTTGAATATTAAAGAGATTTCCTACCTGTTTGGTTCCAAAAACATTCACATCATTTTCGCTAATTTGAACATTCTCCGGAGATAATCGAATTTCATATTTTGTATTTATCAACTCAAAGAGTGCATTGATATCACGACGCAGAAGTTTACCTTGAAATTCATCGTATATTTGCTGTACCATTGCCATATAAGAAGCAATAAACGCTTGCGAATCGAATGGCTTATCAGGATCCATACTGATGTACGTTAATAATCGCGCAATTCTGAGACGCTGATTAGCATGAGAATGAAAATATTTTTCCAATACACCGGCACAACGTATAACAACGTCACGGCACATATATTTAATCTCATCTACTTCATTCAGCGTACGATTATCAAAGTCTAATTTTGAGAAATACTTTTGCAGTTCGAAACTCTCAATGCCGTGTGAGAACATAGACACTTCGCGCACAGCCATCTCTAATTGGCGGAACAAACGCCGCATCTGCCCCTTATAATTGGCAAACACATATCTTTCATAGTTTGAGATTGCGTCAATAAGATAAAATAATGTCCTCGTTAATGTACTTTTACCGCTGCCATTTTCACCGGCGAGTACGGTTATCCCATTTAAGTCAATGTTCGCCGATTTGATAGCCCTAAAAGCCTTCAAAGAAAAGATGTACTTATTCATAAATAACTATTTTATCTGATTTTTGCCGCAAAGATATAAAAAAAAAATGACATCACCAAATTTTTTTTATTATTTACAGCAAAAATGCGCCATTTTGCACTCCAAAAATCCATTTTTTGCTCATAAGCGGATGCGTTGGTAGATTTACGCATTCGTAATGCGTCGGTCCCCACCCTAGACCCATTGACTCTTAATCAATGGGGCTACAGCAAAAAAAATCGCCACCATTTTTCAATAGCAGCGATTGAGGGTACCTAATATGATCCGTTTTCAGGTTGTCAATATCACGACAAATCCGTAAACCGCCACCACATAGGTCTATCTATTGTTCCGTGAAAACATTCGCTATCAGAACGGCCTGTCTCTGCGATATTTAAGTCGCGATGATGCACACTCATAAATCGCCCTATTCGACTATGAACCGTTTGGATTGCGTTCCCCCTACCGGTATAACTATGTAACCATCTAACATATGTCCTTTCACATATGGTGCAATATTTCTCTATAAAATCATGACTTGAAAAGCGATTTTCCAGATGCTCTGCGATAATTTGGTCTCGCATCATATTGCGCACTCGAAGTGCGTCGCTCATCGTAATTAAATCTGTCATATGTTTAATAATTTTATTCTGTTTTTTTTACTAGCCCAATAGAACTCCGTTTATCTACAAGGTCCTCAATCCTCCTACTCATAAAAAAAATCCTCAATCCTCAATCCTCAATCCTATTTCCTTATACCTTTAAATATATCCTCATTCCTTATTCCTAAATCCTATTTCTTCCCCTTATTTAACACCGTCTTCACCGCCGACATCATCATAACCTGTATTTCATTTGCCACATCGTACAGCTGGCAATACTTCTCTACGGGCACAATTTGTGCTTTTACCATAAGTTCTAGCCAATATATCACCTCATGGCACTCTTTCATAGCGACTTTTAATTTATGGACATAGTCAGAATCGGACTCTGCAAACTGCGCCTCTCCGTACGAAGCCCCTATCGCGGTCCCTGCTCGCATCATTTGATCCGCCAATTTGTATTCCTTTTGGGTCTTATTGATAAGTTTATATAACTTTACCACTTCAACCGCAAAGTCCATACATTTCTGCTCCAACACGTTTTTCTTACTATATTCCATAACAATTCCTATTTCTTCATTCCTATAAGAAATTTCCTCATTCCTCATTCCTCATTCCTCATTCCTCCTACCTATAAGAAATTTCCTCAATCCTATTTCCTCAATCCTATTTCCTCCAACCTATAAGATATTTCCTCAATCCTCAATCCTCCAACCTATAAGATATTTCCTCAATCCTATTTCCTCAATCCTATTTCCTCCAACCTATAAGAAATATCCTCAATCCTTATACCGATAAAAGGATTTCCTCCTCCCCATAAAAGCTTTTCCTCCAACCCGTAAAAAGTCATACATCATACATCACTGCCCCTACCCCTTCCTAAACTTCACGAACTCCTTATAATTAAATATATAATCCTCCTCATTATAGAATTCAGAAGCCAAGACGATATGGCTTTAAATCCTTGTAAATAATAATTGCGAGATTATGAATTGCAAAGGGTCATTACTTCTTCAGCATATGCCACTTCTCCAACTAAAACACCCTCCTATCTCTCTGCGCGCATAGGATTATTGAGAAAATCCTCATAGGCTAAGCGAATTCCCTCCTCGAGTTCGGTCTTATACGTCCACCCGAGTTTCGTGGCCTTACTGACATCCAGCAACTTGCGCGGGGTGCCGTTCGGACGGGTGGTATCCCACTCTATCCGTCCTTCATAGCCAACCACTTTCGCCACCAATTCCGTCAGCGCTTTAATGGTTAACTCTTTCCCCGTCCCGGCATTGACGGTCTCGTCACCGGAATAGTTATTCATCAAGAACACGCACAAATTCGCAAGATCATCCACATACAGGAACTCGCGCAGCGGACTCCCGTCGCCCCAACAGGTAACGGACGGCGCCTTCGCGACCTTCGCCTCATGGAAACGGCGGATGAGCGCCGGCAGTACGTGGCTGTGCTCGGGATGGTAGTTGTCGTTCGGGCCATACAGGTTCGTGGGCATGACGGAAATATAGTCCGTACCATATTGCTTATTGAGGAACTCGCAGTACTTGAGGCCGCTGATTTTCGCGAGCGCATACGCCTCGTTGGTTTTTTCGAGCGCACCGGTGAGCAGACAGTCCTCCGTCATCGGCTGGGGCGCCATGCGGGGATAGATGCAACTGGAACCGAGGAACTCGAGTTTCTTGCAGCCGTTCTTCCACGCCGCGTGGATGACGTTCATCTCGAGGATCATATTCTGGTACATAAAATCCGCGAGGGCATTCTGGTTAGCGACAATACCGCCGACTTTCGCCGCGGCGAGGAACACGTATTCCGGCTTCTCAGCCGCGAAGAAGGCCTCCACATCCGCTTGCCGCGTCAAATCCAACTCCGCATGCGTGCGGGTAATAATATTGTTGTACCCCTGGCGCTTCAACTCGCGCACAATCGCCGACCCCACCATTCCGCGGTGCCCGGCGACATATATCTTTGCGTCAAGACCCATCCCCGTCCCTTCCCTCATAGGGCAGGGAGTAGCCTCTAACCCGTCCTTCCCCTCAAAAGGAAAGGAGGTAGAAGCAGTGTTAATCAAGTTGCTTTGATTTGTATTCATATGCTTTATAAATTAATCTTTTAACTGTTGTTTAATTGTTTCAATCACGTGGTCTGTATTGTATAGCACCTCTTTATTTGTAAATCGGACGACCCGCAAGCCTTTCGCTTCAAGGTGGTGCTGCCGAATTGCATCCTCCGTGGCTTGATCGCGCTCACAGTGGTAGGCACCATCAACTTCTATCACCAAATCCTTTTCTCTACAAATAAAATCAACTATATAATCTAGAATTGGATATTGTCGCAAAAATGTATATCCTAATTTACGCCCACGGATTTGCTCCCAAAGAACACTCTCGGCTAAAGTCATATTGGCACGATTCTCGCGGGCATATACCCTAAGCATTCCGTACCTATCCGGCGATGTAGAATACTTATATCTCATATTCTATCCCTCCCTTGCCCTATGAGGGAAAGGGCCGGGGTTAGGGTCTTTATTTTACTATACCTTTTTCAAGAAATTCTGCTAAGTTTGTCCTTGCATGCCCGAGGATGACCTCGTTGCGAACCTTTTCCATATCGCTATCGACCATGAGTTTCACGAGTTGCTCGAAACTCGTCTTATTCGGATTCCACCCAAGCTCACGCTTCGCCTTACTCGGGTCACCCCAGAGGTTCACCACGTCCGTAGGACGATAGAAATCCGGGCTGACCTCTACGAGTACCTTACCGGTCGCTTTATCGATACCCTTCTCGTTCGCGCCCTCGCCTTCCCAGCGCAGTTCAATCCCGACATAGTGGAATGCCAGTTCGCAGAACTCGCGCACGGAGTGCTGTACCCCGGTCGCAATCACGAAGTCCTCCGGGGTCTTATTTTGCAATATCAACCACATGCACTCCACATAATCCTTCGCGTACCCCCAGTCGCGCAGCGACGAGAGGTTACCTAAGTACAGTTTATCCTGTTTCCCTTGCTTAATTCGCGCCGCGGCGAGGGTGATTTTCCTCGTCACGAACGTCTCTCCGCGTCGCTCCGACTCGTGGTTAAACAGGATTCCCGAGCAGCAGAACATCCCGTACGCTTCGCGGTACTCCTTGACAATCCAGTAACCGTACAGCTTCGCTACCGCATAGGGGCTATAGGGATGGAAGGGCGTGGTCTCGCTTTGCGGCACCTCCTCTACTTTCCCGTAGAGCTCGGAGGTGGAGGCTTGGTAGATGCGGCAAGTCTTCTCTAATCCGTTCTGGCGCACGGCTTCCAAGATGCGCAGCACGCCCGTCGCGTCGCAGTTCGCCGTATATTCCGGGGCATCGAAGGAAACCTGTACGTGGCTTTGCGCCGCGAGGTTATAAATCTCGTCCGGGCGGACTTTGCCTACGACTTGTACGAGGCCCATCGAGTCCGACATATCTCCGTAATGGAGATGGAAATGGGGCGTACCCTCCAGGTGGGCGATACGTTCGCGGTAATCCACGCTGCTGCGACGGATGATTCCGTGTACTTCATAATTCTTACTCAGCAGGAACTCGGCCAAATACGACCCGTCCTGTCCCGTAATTCCGGTAATCAGTGCTGTTTTCATTGTATGTTAATCTTATTATGTTGCGAATAAAAAACCTTTGCGGCTGCAAAGGTAAGGAAAAAAATCGAAAAATGCAATAAAAATGCAAAAGATTTTCACTTTTGTACGAAAATCTTTCACTTTCGTACGAATTTCTTTCATTTTCGTACGAATTTATGCAAAAAAAAAATCGCTACTATTTTTCAATAGCAGCGACAGAGAAACCTACTATGGTCCCGTTTTAACTACGCAATCATAACGTTTTACTTGAGTATCCCACATAACATTGGCCTATAATTCATCTCACAAACTTATTCTTAGGCACTTATGATTTCATCTAACATTACGATAATCTCACTCGCATCTTTAAAATATGATTTAATATCCGAAAACGATGCTGTAAATCCTTTCCCATGAGCAAAATTATTTCTATTAGTAACAAGCGAACTTAACGACCGCTTTATTTGTTCGCCATGAGTATTTTCCTCAAGTTTTGTTTTTAAATCTAATACCCATTGTGAATCAAACTCATTTACTGAGTTACAAATACTTTCCCAAGAGGGATTAGAGGAGTTATTACGAACTTTTATTTCAATAAACTTGTTAATCTGAGGGGAAATTCCACTATAAACATCTGCAATAATTGTTTTATATGCATACTCAATTGTCCCACATGATTTTATTAGCGCGTATGAAGTTAAATATTTGACAATTTGAAACGTTAGTGCTCCAGACAAAATTAACGTTTCTATTTGTTCTAATTCCCTTCTACAATCATCCATAAGATTAGAAACTTCACTATTCTTCATAGTCAAATGGCAAATTATACAAAATTTCTAATGCTCTCCCAACTCGCATTCTTATATTTTTCATTTGCATAGTTCCTTGAGATATACTTTCGCGATAATCCGTATCTTTTAACAACATTAAATGTCGTTTCATAAGATCCATCGGCTGTACTGCACCTTTTTCTAACGCAATTTTTGTAGCTATCATTATTGAATCAAAAATGGTTGGATAAAATTTCCTCCGATATGTAGATAAGTCCCCTTGAAGATTATAAAAAGCATCACCACCTATATTATCATAGATAAAGTCTATACATTGATTAAAAGTTTTAGCCATATTCTCAATAATATCATCATCACACTCAACATATTGAGACATAAAATCATTAAGGGTTTTCTTTAAGCTGATAGAATTATTAGTACAGTTAAGAATAGACGAAGTTGATAGTGCAAAAAATCGTAAAATAAACTCTAAATCAAGCATACGTGCATTTTCATTCTTATCACCAAATAAGGATCGCCACTTTTCATTATTATTCAATCGAAGCAATAATGTATTCATTTTCCCTTGATATACACAATTACGTATTTCTTGAGCATTAAGCGATTTCCCGCTAGTGTTAATCCTTTCAAAAATCTGATATAACCCACTATCGTTTTGGGGTGTTTTTTGCTCAAATATAATTGCATGGATCGAATATGCCTTAAAACGTCTACGATCTTCATCTGACAAATCTATAAAACATTTGCCTCTCCAGCGCGCATTAATTTTATTTGTATTTACTAAGCGACATATTTGCCCATCACTACTCCACACACCATTTTGGAAGTCGCAAATTGTTGTAATTCGCTGATACCCATCGACTATTAATTGACGTCCATCTGATGCCATAGACAGAAAAACACTAGGTACGGGTAAGCCAAGCAAAATTGACTCAATAAAGCGGCTAGCCTCCGCCTTGTCCCAAACAAATTTTCGTTGTAGTTCTGGCTTAACAATATCACCATCATTATAAGACATTACTATTTCGCGTAAAGTAATATCTGCGCCCCAAGAAGTGATATTAAATAAATCATCATTCGAAAATCCATCATTTTGTTCCTCTGGAATCAAGTCAACATTATCAAAATCATCTTCTCTCATAATAAATACTATTGAATAAATAAATCATTACATGTATTATTTAAAACACGGTGTTATCAATCTATTACCATTACTTTTGTAGAAAAGTCTAAAATGCAATTGCTATTTTCTTCATACGATAAAACTTCACTCCGCAAAATTACAACATTTTTCAGATATATGCAAATTTTTCTTCATTTTTCTCCCCAAAATCCTCAAATTAGCAACTTTCCAATGATGTGCATCACATTAATAACTCAAGAGATTGACCGTTATATTCGATAACTTTTTGCAATTCACCACTGCGATCTACGCTATCTATTACACTGCTCGATTCAAGGCCGGCCACAAGTGAGTGGTATATGTCGACTAATGTCCCTTTATATTGTCTTTTACATTCCGAGCCATTATAGGACATCGCATTCATTCTATACGAGTCAACATTAGATAAGACAAATTGCTCATTGTTATAATCTTTATATGCACAAATGGATGTTAAAGTCCTTAAAATAAATACACAATCGCCATGAGTAGGAGAATAAAAAGTAATCTTTAGTTCACTATCTTTCGGGACTAACACTTTTACTTGATACGCACATAATTGTTCATACACATCAAACGCATCAAGCAATTCGATACGATAAAAATTAGATGTCGGGCTATAATGAGATGTTGGATTTAGGGTAAACGCACGTAAAGAATCTAATTTAGTTATTGGTTCCAAACTAAATTGATGGCGAGGAAATTCTTGTGTAGCAATACTAATCATGTCTTTCAGCATCAGTGGCGACGGTTTTGACTTCACAGGGATTCCTTCAATACGTGCGTCAATATATCTTAACAATTTCATCAAAACCTCCTCAATTGCTTGACGTAGCGTATTTCCGCAAGCACAATAGTCAATCGAACAACCCGCCCCATTAAAATAATTGAGTGCCTTCGTGATTTTTGCATTAGCATCTTGTATGACGGGAAAATGTATGTTATTTCGGCATACATCAAACATTTCCTTCACTTTCCACTCCGGATTATCAGAACCTATCATTTTCCGAACCGACTCATATAAGGAACGGTCGTGAGTAACAAAGAGTATTTGAAAATCAGAAGCCAATTCATTTAAGATAATCGGTAGTAATCGTTCACGATTACCCATATCCAGACTGATCATCAAATCATCCAAAACCAACACTCGCATAGCATTAGGAAAACTTTCGCTCTCAAAGCGATAGCTTAACATAGCCCAACGCATAGCAAAGGCTAAAGCTGCCATTTTAGCCTCATTAAGGAAGGTATTCGGATGAGCCAAGTTAATAAGGACGCCTTCATACTCGGTAATCGTGAGTAATAATTTATAATCAGTAAAGGCAACCCACTTATCTTTTTTGACATGAGATGTGGGAATATACTCTAACTTTGGTTTAAAATTATATCCCAACCTTTCAAGGACAGAGGTAATGTTAGAATTAATATATGTCACCATCCTCAACATCTCTCGGTTAAAATGTCTCTCCAAAGCAACATAATTTTGATATTCCGGACTTCGTTTATAAACCAAAATCTCACGTCCCCTACGATTTAAAATTTTTTCCGGTCCTTCCTTATATTCCAGCCACATTCCAAGCGCGTTTGATACGATATGGCCCTTAAAGGTAAAACTATTGAAGGACACATAAGGTAAAACCGAGTGCTCAAAAATCTCTTTAAGATTAACTTCCTGACTATTACGAAATAATTGAAAACGAAATAGAGATTTGTAATCTATATAATCAGAAGCTCTTTGAGATTCCAACAAAAGAGCATCTCCGCAGATAGTCGTATTGTTATAATCTAATTGATACGACTTCCCTTGTGTGTCGACCACCTTAATAAAAGCGCCGGTATGCTCGGGCCCATGTGAATTATCTGCATATATATTTAAAAGCGATTCTTCGGATGCATTTGAATCTGCAAAATAGCGTTTCACCTCATCCGGGGTCTTGCTAGCCGCTTCCAATAACGTATATAGGGCATAACAGAAAGAACTTTTTCCGCTTCCGTTTTCTCCATAAAGCAATAAGTGTTTGCCATCTAATTCGATGGGAGCAGATTCGGTAAAGAACTTAAAGTTATTAATTTGAATAGACTTTATCTTACTCATTTTCTAACTAACTCATGGATTTTATATAAAAATTCAGGGCTACGTGTATCTAATAACATCAAGCGTTTGCGAATTTGATTGTCCGGTTTCATCAACCATTGGATATAGTCATCCGGTTTCTTAGAAGGATTATTTAGCATCCAAGGTGCAGAAAGAAGATCGTCAATGACATTTAACTTTTCGGCATAAACCAAATCCGGATAATACAACTCAAAGACCACTTGATCTACTATATCTTGCAGATAATCCAAAAGCAACGTATAATCACTATTATTAGCATCTTTATCCTTGTGCAATTGTTCCAAGACTCTTACTAAAGGGGGCGCAATAGTAATGGCTTTTGACAAAATAGCATCCTCCGGACGGGGCAGATTAAAAATAGCCTCGTATTTTGCGTTTCGTTTTTGTTTTATGTTTTGCACATAGGCATTAAGATAACAAGGGAGCCATCTAGAATTCAAGACCAATAGCAGTACATCCATCTCTTGTTCATTTACTTTTATGCCATATATACCCATCTCATGAACATTGCCAATATCATCTTTGTCTATTATAGCAGCCATACTCTGTAATTCATCCGCCACTAATAAGATTTTTTTCTGGTATTTCATTTGTTGCAACTTATCCGGCAACTTGGCATCAATAAATAAAACATTTCGGCGCTCAACTGTTGGTAGGCAATGCGTTTGCTCTAAATAATTATACAGATTATCTCCTCTAGTAGATTCAATATCAGGGAAATTAATAAGCATGCGCCCTTGATATGCTTCTTTTTGAACATAGTATGGTGCAATATCCTTAACCTTTATCAACTGATTCACAAAATTCCGTCCAATAAGCACCCGTTGTTTCAAAGCCGAGCTATCCCCTTCAATGTAATTGCTTCTCGCCACACACTCTGTCAAAACAAAAAGAGATGTGTACTTAGAATAATACCCCGAGGAGACATCTTTATCTCGCAGCCAATAGCCATCACTACGTAATTTGTCAAGGAGACCTGTAATAACTTCAAGTTTTTCTTCCATATCTTATATTGCTTTTCTCGTTGTGTATTAATTACCTCATGCAAATTTATTTCCAAGACAACACAAAGCTCTTAATCTGTCTAAACAACTTCTGTCTCCGCCGCCGATTATACCAATACCCTCCATGGAAGGCATAGATTTCACGGGCTGCCCATTTGTTTTCGCGGATATGGCGTTTATGTACAACCTTAATTGATTCCGCCAGGCGCTCAACCCAATACGGATTACGTTCTAATCGCACACAATTATCCCCCGTTCCATCAAAACCGATATTGGTAACCAATGATTTTCCCGGATAGAGAGTTAGGCCACCCATACGCAACATAACAGCATACCAACGGACGAACCATGTACGTAAAGTTCCGTTATAATTGTCCACCAATTGCTTGACCAAATCCGTTCCATCATGATCCCAATAATTGAAATAGGATAGATTATCCTTCCAGTAGTTATATAATTCACCAATATCATTGGGATAATATTTCCACGCACGCTGCCAAGTAGCCCATCCGCCACCGGGATAAGGAACCGTATAGAAGAAAGTCTCCGGCAATGGATAACGATGAGGGAACATATAACTCACGATATGCATCACTTTCTCATCATCCTTATACGTCTCTAAAGCATCATTAAAATATCGTAATGTCCCGGGAGAGGTCAACATATCATCTTCAAACACAATAACTCGCCCATATTGATTAACAATCTCCGTAACTGCGCCTACGATATTATTCATCAAACCTACATTTTGCGGACGTTCAATGATATGGAGTTCTTTGAAACCTATTGCGGCTTTTGCTACAGCGCGATTTTCAACAACTTTTTGAATTTGTTCCGGAGTGGCATCGGTTTTTGCCCCATCGCAATACACATAGAGCACCGACTCACTCGCCAAATCGTTTTTGGCAAGCGCTTGCAATGTCTGTTGGAGATGATCCGGACGATTGTAGGCAAAGACTACTATGGGGGCGAAGTTATTCATAGAGTAATTTATCAATCATCTTATCTGCTACCACAGAATTAAAGAACTTATGCGTAGCCTGAATATATTTATACTTGTATCTTGCCGCAATGGTACGAATAAATTCGAAGGGCGGTTCAAATCCCCGTTTCTTTGCATATAAGATATAATCAGGCACAATACCTGCCATTACATCCTTTTGGTACTGCTTTGGACGTCGCGGATCAAATTTCATTGACAGAGGAAGTGTATCTAAAAAGGCTACCAATTCAGCATCCAATAACGGATAACGCAATTCCACCCCATTAGCGGCACCTAACTTATTCCCTAAATAGACACAAAGTTGACTTGCAAAGGTAGAAAATATAAAATCGTAAATATCATTGAGAGTATCAGAATCGCGAAATTGATACTCTACATTCATTTCATTAAATTGGATTTCCTCATTCCCATAATTTAGCCGAGCATCATCGGCAAATTTGTAATAATCATCGTACGTCCAATTCGTTAGTAATCGATCATTCAGCATTATCGGTTTATTGGCAAAAATAACTTCTTTCCAATGTTTAACCATAAATGTAATGAATTCTCTCTTGTGCTTATTTAGGGGGAATAGTGCTTGATGCTCGCGGCGCAACCGCAAAGCCTCTGCGGCGGCATTGTCATCTTTATAGCTATAGAACTGTTCGTCACCGCCCAAACCACTTAAGATTACTTTGAAACCCATCTCGGCGGCTTTCCTATAGAGCGCATATTGCGCCATACATGAGACATCAAAGCAAGGTTCGTCAAGGTATGGTAATAGTTCTTCCAATAATTGTTCAAAGTCCGCCTCATTCAATTCCACCTCATGATAAATTAATCCTTTTTCTGCGGCAAACTGCTTAGCAACCTCGCGTTCATCACAAGCGGTGTATTTATTGCCCTTATAACCCGCAGATATTACATGCACTTCTTGCTGCACTTCTTTCGCAAAAGCAGCAAGCGAACTGGAGTCTATGCCACCACTGAGCAAAACGGCTACCGGCCCATCTGCCGTTTCGATGCATTTGCGTACCGATTGGCGCATAAGGCGCAAGGTTTCTGCAATTGCTTCTTCCTTAGTGCCGTGGAAAGATGGTGTATAGTCACGCTTCCAATAGGTATGGAGCCGAAGCCCATTTTTATCAACGATAGCCTCTTCTCCTGCACGAAGGCGCTTAATTTGCTCAATCCATGTATTTTGCAAATCTATCGGATAGTTATGCCGAATCGGTTGCGCTAATTCATGAGCACGAATCTGAGGACGTGGCAATAAGGCAAGTATCTCCTTCAAATTGGTCGCAAAGACAATACTCGTGGGTAATTGAGTATAATAGATTGTTTGCAGTCCTATCTTATCGCGGCGAACACGCAGCACGTGTTTATCGGCATCATATTCTATCAATGATGTCCTACCAAACTCATTCGCTTGACAAGGCTTTTGAAACGCGGTCAACCAATTTCCGGAAGCCGTATTCGTTAAAAAATCATAAGTTACTATCATAGCTTTTTACCATCTATGCATTCACGATCAATGCAGTTTGCGTTATTATAATTCTTTCCTCCATTCACCAACACCGGTGTTAGATTCATTTGTTGTAATATTCTATCTGTTTGTTTGTTATAATGTCCCCAAGTATAAGCGAAGAACGGAACATAACGAGGATGAGATTGTAAGACTTTTTTACAGTTCTCCACATTAAGTTTAAAGTCTTCTTCGCTTTGTTGGATTGCATTTAAATGTTTATGTCCATGTAAGCCAATTTCTATCAAAGGCGAATTGAGATTAAATAACTCTTCCTTAGAAATATACATTCCTTTCATTGCATCTTTAAGCTGTTCATCTGAGGAACTATCTCCTAATGCTCTACAAGCTTGTTCTTTATTAATTTCACTCCACGATTGCCCATCTAAATAATGACTATTAATAAACCAAGTTAGTGAAATCTGCTGTTCTTGCAACCAAGGTAAAATGTTCAAAATCGACCTATACCCATCATCCGCTGTCAACACGGCATAACGTTTTCTTCTAAACAAATCATATTGAAGATGATACTTTGCTTCTGAAAGCGAAATAAATGTGTATTGTTTCTTTAACTTTTGAAGATTGCTTTTCAATTGATCAATTTGAGTCCAGTCACATTCCCACATACGCAAAGCATCATACTTTTCACTAGTTTGATGAAAGCAAAACACACGAATCGGTTGGAGACGCAACTTTAATAAAACGCGAGAAATTCTATGTAATAATTTTTGAATCATACAAAATATGTTGTTATTACATCACATATCTCCCCCACCTGCTCTATCGTTAAATCATAGAACATCGGCAACCTCACTAAACAATCCGCATAGCGGTCACACTCGAGCAGGAAGACCCTATCCCAAGACCCTTTCCCTCGTAGGGCAAGGGAGGAATCCCGTTCTAAGAGACGCTTATAATAGGTACTTTGGTGTAGACTGAGGTAATGGAAGACGGATTGGATACCGTGCTCCTTGAGATATGCGATAAATTTAGTCCGTTTCTCTAAATCAGGGAAGACGAGGTAGAACATATGCGCATTATTCGTCGCATAATCCGGTATCTCCGGCAAGGAAAAGACCCTATCCCCGGACCCTTCCCCTCGTACGGCAAGGGGGGAAAGTAATTCCCAATAGCGGTTCCAAAGTTGCTTGCGCTTATCCTGTATCTCATCCAAATGCTCCAATTGGGCCCAGAGGAAGGCGGCATTGATTTCCGCAGGCAGGAAGGAACTACCCATATCGACCCAACCATACTTATTCACTTCTCCGCGGAAGAACTCGGCACGATTGGTACCTTTCTCCCAAAGTATCTCGGCACGACGGATGAACCGCTCATCGTTAATGATGAGTAATCCACCCTCGCCTCCGGCAGTGATGTTCTTCGTTTCGTGGAAGGAGATGGCAGCCAGGTGGCCGATACCGCCTAATGCCCTACCCTTGTAATAACTATCTAATGCTTGCGCTGCGTCTTCGACAACGAGGAGGTTATGACGATGGGCGATAGCCATAATTGCATCCATATCGCAAGCTATACCGGCATAGTGGACAGGCGCAATCACCTTGGTACGAGGCGTGATGAGCGACTCGATGAGCGCCGGATCAATATTGGGATTATTTTTACCCGAATCGGCAAAGACCACCTTTGCCCCTTCCCGCAGAAAAGCGAGCGCGGTACTAACGAAGGTATAACTCGGGACGATTACTTCATCACCGGGCTGGAGGTCGCACAACATCGCGCACATTTCGAGCGCATCGGTACCGGAAGTGGTCAATAGACACTTTTTGTAGCCGTACCGCTGCTCAAAGAATGCTTGGCAGCGCTTCGTATACTCGCCATTACCGGACAACTTGCCACGGTTCACGGCTTCAATCATGTACTCAGTTTCTTTACCCGTTAGGTGGGGACGATTAAAGTCTATCATAATTATTTATTTTGTATCCGTTGAAAATAATCATTCCGTATAAGTTTCTCTGAAAGAGCATATGCTTGCTCCTCTGAAAGATATCTATTACATATTGCATTATCGTCCATTAAATCAACGCCCAATCCTTGCCAGCCATAGTTCTCACAACCAACTATTTTTTTTACTGTAGGGAAGATATCCATTTGATAACAAGTCTCGCCCACTTTCCGAAAAGATTCAATCGCCGGTGAATGAATAATTAGGGGGACATAATTTGCACCCGTCTTTATCGAAATATCATTAACTTCCGCAAATGATTGAAACTCGCGTAAATACAAATCCTTAAAAATAGTATGGTCACCTGTGATGACGATAGTGGTATTATCCCAAAGCCCTTTCTCTTTTATGCCATCAAAAAATACACCAAGACACGAATCAGTGTAGTGAATAGTTGTTAAATAATCTTTCATCGTAGTGGGCATATCACTAGAAAAGGACAATGACTCCATATCCTTACAAATAAACGGACTATGAGAGGCCTCTGTAATAACCAACTCATAAAAGGGTTGATTATCATCATTTATGTGCATTAAAGCATTATTCACTTCAAAAAGATCATTTGCCACTTGTTCAAATAGTGAGTCTATTCCGTAAGAAGCATTTACAACACGCTGATTCCATGTACCCGGTGAAGGATTAATCGTATAGGAATATTGGTAAAATTGGGCTAAATTTGGATATTTATTTTCTCCGTATAAACGGCACGCTGCGCCTATTTGTAATGGCAGCAAACCTGTTAACACGTTCAGTTGTCCATCGCCAGAAGCCCCCTGAATAGCTTCACTTTTTAATTTTTCAACATATAATGTATGTCTATCTTCGATTATATCTCGCAAATTAGGACAAACTTGTTCGCACCCCAACCAATCTTCGAGCGTCCAACTCTCAAGAGATTCAAACAAAATAACAATTAAATTGGATGTAGGTTGAACTAATTGATTATTAGGAACGTATATGCTATTGATAAGCAACGAATCTTGTTTTGTAAACGGAATTGTATAGATTTTATCGGCAAATTGTTTTCCATATTTCTTCACATATGCAGCATGAGCAAGAGAAGTGTAGGCATAATCTACTATCGAATTATTGCGAATATACCTATTAATCCAAGCAGCAGAAGGTCCATCACTATAGGACAACACCCCTTGCCATCGAGCCTCATATAAAGGATTAATTATAGGTTCAGCAACCTTACATAATTCACAAATTTGATTATTCTTTCGACTTGACCACAACCAATGCACAGAATATTCGTTATTTTTATACCTAGCTAAACAAACTGCCAAATAAAGACAAATATTAACGATAACAAAATATGTCCAATGCCGATTCCGAACTTGACACGACAATAAAATAAGTTCTATTCCATAGACAACGGAAGATATTAATAATCCGATTTCTGCATTTGTAAAAAATGTTTTCAAACAAGACCAAAATCCTGTCATATTATCTACCATTATGATGGCATCTACATTCAACACGAAACCATTGGCACGATAATAGACTAGATTGGCAATTATCCATAAATCAACAATAAATGCCACAATAATCGTCCACCATAGGCGTTTGGAAATAAGCATAATACTCGCAAAAAACAAAGCGATAACAATTTTTGGAGTCCAAAAAGCATAAAAATCCGTAGGATGAGTAATAATACTACTTATTAACAACGAATGAGCGATATTCCACTCATACCAAGTGACTTTAAAGAAAATCAGCAGCGCAAAACTAAAAAATAGCAACCAAAATTGTAGTGGCGTTTTGATTTGATTCATTGAATACATTGATTTATAATTTCATATATCTAGACTTGTTGTTCAATATAGCATTGATTATACAAACACCCATAAATAATAATCACTTAAGAATTACATTGATATATTGATTCATATTATCCACCATCTCGCACATTTGTTGTGGATTATCAAATTCTAATACCATTGCTCCCATTTCAAATCCTCCATTGCGGAAACGAGATACTTTTTCTCTGGGTTGTACAAACATCAGTTGTTTTACAATGCGTTTCTTTATCTCAGGTTGAATCTCTATGTGGTCAAAAATACCATCTTCTTGAGAATGAATAATATAAGATGAGCAACATCGTTGTAACGGCATTTGATATGGATTTATGCACTCATCACCTACAGCTTGACGAACAGCATTGGTTGCCATATCGAAACCCGTAGCAGCCTTGATGGTATCAGGAATGAAATTACCACCATTACGAGGTCCTATTTCCAATATGTAAACCTCATCATCTTGCCCTACAATATATTCCACATTATACCCTCCTATTGTCATATGTAGCAAATGAAGCAATCTTTCTAATAATTCTCTTGCACGTTGTTGAATAGGACCTGCTTGTAAAGAGGGATAACTTAATCCGGCAGGAACATAAGGTGCACATTCCATATCGTGGTGTTGGTCACAAATACCCCAAAACACAATCTCTCCATTTTGAACAAAGATATCTCCATCTATTTGATATCCTTTTTTCTCTATAAATTGCTCCACAATAACTTGTTTCGCTATAGAATAATGTAACGCTTCTTCCCATGCTGCATCAAATTGGCTCTCATCCTCCACTTTTGTTACGCCCTTACTTCCGGAAGAATCAATAGGCTTGAGCATACAAGTGCAATTTATGGAACGATAAAAAGTCAACGCATCTTCTTTTTTAGAGAATGTTTCTCCTTTTGGCATTGGGAATCCGTTTTCTCGCATAAACTTACGAAATAGGTTTTTATGAGTAAGGATATTTACCGACTCATAAGGATTTGTGGGAAGGCCCAATTTTTCAGCCACATAAGCTGCTGTAGGGGCAGACACATCTGAAGCATAACTAACGATACCATCAATTTGTTTTTCCTTGGCAAGCTCTAACATGGCCTCCTTATCAATGGTACTGATATTGTGATACTCGTGCGCTAATTTATGGCCGGGATTACTCGGCAAATAATCTGCCGTAATAACAAAATAACCTTGATCCAATGCCGCTTGAATAGCGGTCATCTGAACATAATTGCCACCCAACATTAATATGCGTTTCTGTTTATTCATTGGGAATATCTAATATTTCTTCTATTTTTTTTACGGATTCCATAATGTGTTCTTTTCCATACCATTTCATCAATACCATACGATTATCTTCGACCTCCGCATCCGTCAGAGAGGTGTATTTGTATTTCTTAAAATCAGACTCCAAAGAAAAGATATGAGTTCCTATTCGCTTAAAAAAAGTAAAAGCCATACTTTTTTCACTCACATACACTCTCATTCCAAGCCATAATCCCGTTAGAATATTACCATGTCCCATAGGCTGATATTGTGGCATAATCATAGTGCCACAACTAAGCATCAACTTATTATAGTCTTCTCGAGGAAGAAACTGAGAAATAGACCGAAATTTTTCTCCAAAGAGCCATTTGCCAAAAAGCATTACGCGATTGCGCACCCATGGCGTGCTGTAAACCAAAGGTGTGATAACGTGTCTATCATTTATTCCATATCGTTTCAAAATTGCCATTCCATCCAAATGATTAGAACAAACCTCAGCAGCATTGCCAAGCCATATATTACCCCCATTCACTCGTTTGTTCATTAAATTTCCAATAGTATCTTCGATTGAAAAATACGCGTACCACAAAGGTTTCATAGAACAACCGGTATATTGATTTACAAAAGCCACTTCTTCTGTTTCATCTGCTAATATATAATCAATTCGCTTGAATAAATCGAGTGGTATTTCCCACTTTGAATTTATAATTTGCATCTTCCGCAGATTATGCAAAAAATATAAACATTTTGTCTTAAAAGAATAAAAAATCTTAAAAATATCATGTCTAGCATAGATGTCGCCACCCCACAAGACCCACCCAACTTTTACGGAATTTGGAATTGCTCGTAATAAAGGAGATTCCCACTCCCCCCAGTGCATACCATGTAATACAATAGCGGAGTATTGATCTATATGCGCCAGCAAATCTAACCACTCTGGACTATTGAACCTTACAATGCGACACCTATTAATTTGACGAACAAGATTCATAGTACCATTAGATGGAATTAAGACAAACTCCGATCGAATCTCGTGATTCGAAAAATGCGAGACGGCATAATCCGTAAAATTTTCATCTGTTACGAAATGTAGTATCATAATCGTCCTAACTTAATAACTTTCTTAATTAGACTCCCAAATAAATAGGTCTTACTTCTTTGGACTTGCAATTGGCCTTTTTTATAAGACGATTCATAAATCGCATCAAGTTCCGTTCCCAAGACATCTACCATTGTTTTAGGATCACAATTATGAGTAGCTAAAAAATAAGCCTTAATATAAAAATTACGTTTCTCAAGCAGATTATTCCGCGCAGAATCCGAAGTATGGCTATCACTCTCATTTAACACTCTATATGCCGAATAACATTGAGGAATATAGCCAATTGTTTTGTGATAAGAAAAATAATAAGACCAAACTGTGTCATAAAACCAATTTTTCTCTATATACCAATCACATTCTTTTGCCATCTCCAGAAAAGCCTCTCTGCGAAACAGCAAATTAGAACAAAACACATCTGCTGGTCGTTTCATAAGTTTCTCAAAATCCATTGCATATTCTACATTAACAATCTCTTTTGATCTATTCTCAGCATCTACTAAGAGCGCAGGACCGCACAACATATTTATTTGGGGATTATGCTCCATAAAGTCGAATTGATTTTGTAGTTTATCTTCCCCTATCCAATAGTCATCACTATCACAAAATGCCACATATTTACCATTGGCTTTATTAACTAAATCAACATAATTTCTACTAACCCCTAAATTTGTTTTTCTATATATAGGTTTTATGATATCTGGGAAACGCATTCTCCATTGTTCTATCGTTACTTTTGTTCTATCGGTAGAACAATCATCTGCCACCAAAATTTCAAAAGAACCAAGATACTTTTGGCTTAAAATACTTTGAAAAGCAATCTCAATATACTTCTCCGCATTATATGCTGGTATAATTATAGAAACATCTACCATAAAAACATGTAAATTACATTTCATTAAATATATTTTTCATAGAATGATAGCATTTCTTAACCACGACAAATGGTTTAAGCAAAAATTCTAATAATTTACGTTTTTTTGATTTAGAACGATGTACTGCTAATTTTCTAGCAACAATATACCATTCTTTATATTCCGGAAAAATAGTCTCTATCTCCGAAATTAATCTAAGATCTATTTTTTCTTGAGCTAGAATATCATGTCCTCCCCACAATCCTTTCGAACTTAATCTATATACGGATGTTGGAGTTCCCAACAAAGCTAAATAGCCAAACCGAGATAAATTCACATACAAAGGCCAATCCATAATGGTACTTTGATATATTCTGTCATCTAAATTCTTCAAGACAGAAGCTCGTAATACACAACTTGATAAATTGTCAAAAAGATTTTTTTTTACTTGTTCTTCAGTCGAAATTAAACGATAGGATAGTGAAGGTTGGGCATAATCATATTTTTTCATTTCTTCATGATAAAAATATGGTGTTGCAGTAGCCATAACGCATTCTCTATGTTCCTCTAAGAAAGATATTCTTTTTTGCAAATGATAAGGATTACACCACCAATCGTCTCCCTCAATAATGGCAACATAGTCTCCCCGAGAAGTCTCAGCAAATGCTCTCTCATAATTTTTTGCATGACCCATATTTTGCGTCTTCGGCAAGTAAACAAATGGGAATGGGGATTGGGGCTCACAAGATTTAATGATTTCAAGTGTATTATCCATTGAACAATCATCTGCAATGACAACTCTAATATTCATATCATCCTCAACCTTTTGGATAAAGATGCCATCTAAAGCCTGTCTAATATACTTTTCTTGGTTATATGTAACTAAAATTATATCAATATTCATAATCACATAAATATTTTTTATTAAACATTATAATTACTTCAGTTATCTGTTTCTTTTATTATATGTTACAACAAAATATCGTCTAGCATATCGTTAATGAGAGCAAATAATACACGATTTCATAGGATTTTCCTTTTTATCCAACTAAATGGACGCAAAATAACTTTACCTACGCGATAGGCATAAGAGTTATAAATTATCTTGTATTGCTGGCAACAGCAAATATATTCCCTACTCCGTTCGACCAAAGAACTCATATCCATTCCTTGATTTTTATAAAATTGCAATGCCTCTTGTACAAAAGTCTCATCTTTTGCCTCTAATGCAGATAGTAAATAATTCAAATATCCTTGCAACTTAATATTAGTTACCATGTCTTTTGAGCAATTATATTTCTCAGCGTATTCATTTTGAATATTAAACACTCCATGCTCATAAAACCATTTTTTGATTGGATCTTCTTGTCGTGATGCACTATTAATATGAATACGATAAACAGAAGTTATCTCCGGCAAATATGCCACTTCACTTTGCGCAAAGAAATCCAACGCTATAGCAAATGTGCCATCAGTATATGATTTACTTGGTGCAACATTATTCCAAATGTCTTTCCTATATAGCCACGACATTGGAGCTATATACGCAGCATTTATTAAGTGTTCTTCAAATGAATGAATAATCAATGATGGATTGTTATGAAAAATCGGAATCCCGGCACAAGAATGCTCATTACATTCACAAAAATCAGTATAACACAAACCGACATTTGGATGACTCTCCATAAAATCCACTTGTTTCTGCAATTTCAGCGGGTCGGTCCAATAGTCATCCCCTTCGCACATAGCGACATATTTAGCTCCGGTAGCATCGACGGCAGCATTCATTATTCGCCCAAGACTGCCATCGCGTTTGGAATATTGATTCTCTGTTTCGAAAATTGGGTGAATGATATCCGGATACTTCTCCGCATATTTACGCAAGATATCCGCCGTACCATCCGTAGAAGCATCATCATGAACGATGGCAACGAACGGGAAGGTTGTCTTCTGCATCACAAACCCTTCCAGCGCGTCAGCCAGATACTTCTCGTGATTATAAGTGATGCATCTAATCGCGACTAAATATTTCTGTTGATTTTCCATAATTTACAAATTCGACCGCAAATTTACAAAAAAAAAATGATACTACCAAATTATTTCTATAATTTGCAACAAAAAAGCAGATTTTGGGAATGAAGCGAGTTGTTTTTGCAACAAAAAACCAGCAGGATTGCTCCTACCGGCCACAACTTTAACAAACTTAACCATTTTTAAAACGCAGCGATAGCGGTTGGTTCCTTACTCACTAGTAGTTCCGTTTGCCATATAACCGACAAATCCCGTACCACAGCATAGGACTCGCAGTTACTTTTTTGATGTTATTTCCAATAGTTCTATCGGTCGGGGCGATAGATGGGAGAGGAGTGGCCTCACATGCTCCGTTTTATCTACTTTCGCAGAGGTTTCGGCGGTCTTATAATGCTACGGAGATGCTACGGCTATTGATTCGGTTGGGATGGTGTTTGTGTAACATGATTGATTCTGGTCAGTGACCGAATGGACATAGTTCTTTGTACTATCGTTCTACTACCAATACAGATATACGATTTAATGTGCTTTGTAAGGGGCGGTTCTATTGTATCACTTGATTTAAAAGGATCCTTTTGTGGTAATCCACATTTTTAAGCTGCAAGGGTACAATATTTTTTTGATATATGCAAATATTTTTGCGTTTTTATGGGCATTATCTGCCACTATTGCCGTAAAATCAACAAGAATAGCATTATTTTCAATCGCAAAAGTTAGATAAGCATCTTTATGAACTATATGTCAAGTAACAATGCAGAAACATTCACTTGATTGAAAATCTTTCATTATTTCACCACTTTCATCATTTTCTCTTTGTTCAATAACAATGTTTCCAATAATTGGTTCTTTTGTTCTTTAGGAAAATTACTATTTGATAAATTGCTAATCAAGTTATCAAACATGTTCTCAATCTTACGTTCACTTTTTTGTCTTGATTCACTTGCCTCTTTAGAGAGCACTTCCATTATATAAATCAACCAGTCCCCTACTTGCTTCATGATTACAAGAAGAACATTTACCTCTACAATTTCACGAATAGGATCAATCGCGTCTATTGCTCGTAATGTATCTGGAATTCCAAACTTTGAGTTGCTATTATTTACCAAATGAACATACAAAGCTCGTTCCTTCTTGTCTTCAGAGTCTGTAACCAATCTCTGAAGTTGCTTCTCCATATCAGCACATTCTTTTAATAGCACAGAATCCGATTGAGGTAAGAAAGACATTAACAATTTCCAGATAGACTTACCTTGTTCATCATTATTGTAGCCATATAGATGCACCAAGGTTGACGTTTGAATCACTACAAACCTCCGCAAATTCATTTTATGTTCTTCTTCACTTTTAGATTGTAAATATGCTTTTGTGATTGCTGCTAAATCCCCAATCATAAACTGAAGTAGCATTCGTGCATTTAGTAGAGTCTTCAAGTTATCCAGTTCATCAAAAGATGCACAAATGGGGAATTGTTGTCCAACAAAGGACTGAATTTTCTGGAATCGTATATTCACATCTGCAACGTAATCTATATTCCTGCTAGCTTCATTTATTGCTCTCTCCACAACCTCCATCAACTTGCCTTCTTTATTGATAAGTTGTTCGAATATAGAATTTATGCCAAGTCGTTGGTTAATTGTGACGGCTGAAGATGATATTTGCATTCCTTCACTTGCTTCAACCAAAGCTATTAAAAAGCGTATAGATTGCAAGATATCCATATACTCACATAGAGACTTCATTTCTGCATCTTCATTATTGATGTTTGCTGTAGCCTCATAGACACGCATCATATCGTCATCATAGTGTAATGTAAGATTTCTGAGATCTTGGTTGATATGGGTATCTTCAAACAGAATGAGAGATGCAGTAATCTTTTTATATAGTTCCTCAATAACTTGATTGGTATCATTTATTACAATGCCTAGTTTGCTCCAAATTGACTTTTTTCTCGCCTTCTTAAAGTTCAAAATCGACTTAAAAGACTCCGAAATTGAGGTCTTCAAATTCTTCAAATGGAATCTCTTTTCATAAGCATTATCAGTAGCAAGTGTTGCTCGTATTGAAACTCCTATATCCATCAATGAATAATTGACGGCCATACTGAGTTGTTGACAAAGTATGCATATCTGCTTGGTGCCCCGAGTTTCCAATTGTTCCAATGTCTGAATATCGGATAGCAGGCAAGCGTACTTGTCTCTAATAACATTGCTGGAATTTTCCAACAATCTGCTCAATGTTTCCTTACTTGCAACTATTTTGCTTTTATCCATGTGTGGTATGTTTTAACACTACATTCGCAAAAAGTTAAGGATATCCCCCTCATTATTTTCTACTGCATATTTGAAGCCCTTGGTACAAATTCTAAGCACACCATTGTATGATTCCCAACAGCAAGAAGAAACCTTTCTAAAGAACCTTGATGATTCCAACGGATTGTACTTATTTTCAAGGAGTCTTTCTATGAACAAGCGTAGTCTTCCATTCGTTTTATTCATCAAATGCAAATACACGCTTGCAGAATCCTTATTTATCCAATCTGACCATTTGTCTATCAAGACAACTCGCTGGTTCTTCCCATGCACCAATTTATGACAATCTATTAATTGGTCTATATATAGGTCTCCGAATGAATATCCAACAATCAACAAAGATGAATTAGCAACAATCTTGTTGACTAAATCAGCGTGATAACAACTATATGGCAGAAACTCCAATTTCTCTGTTTTGCGTAAACCCACCAAAACGGGGCTGGTATAGAATAATTCATGCGCTTGAGTGCGTTCTGGACATTGATGTACTCGCATCGCCTCGCGAGCAGTTTCGGCTGTTGGAAACTTATACAAATCTTTATTCCCGTGGGAAAAGTTATATTCCTTCGGGAATGCCTCTGCATATAGGATAGACCCATGCAAGTGTTGCACAGTTGATAATTCTCCGCTGTTTACCATCAGTTTTGTAGGGGAAAAATGCTGATACATTTCAGAGGTTCCTTCATAACCATCTTCATATTCACCCAGACTATGTTCTATGGTAGTATCATAATTCAGGTTGAACACATCCCATCCATTCTGATTGCGTTTCCAGAAATCTTTGTACCACCGTTCTCTATCCGCATTTTCAGTAAACATACTATCATAGTCTGTTATAATCTGAAGAATCTTCTCCTCCGCTTTGAATAGAGCGCGTTCATACTCAACGGTGTCGTGCATGAAATCACTTTTACAGAATGCAGCAAGTGGTGGATAAATGCTTGGAGATATCCGCTCATTCTTCCAAACTGAATTATACGACATCAACTCTTCCAATACATGAAACAAATGTTCGAAATGAATCTTATTCACAACCTCCGTGGCATAGGGAGTAATCACTGGATTTTGTTTCTCAAATCCTCGTTCTTGTAATCTATTGTGAACATCTTTGATGAGTTTAGTATTCACACCATCCACATTCTGAACCTCAATATCCAGAATTGCATCAGTAATGTTTGCGGTTGATGGCCTCAGCAAATTACCAAAATCAAAGTCCAGGACAGCACCAGCACCTAATATGGTTGTTATTCTATTCATTATTTTTCATATCAAATCCCACGACAGATATCGATTCAGTTATTGTTCTCATGTTGGGAAACGACAGTGGATGAAGTACGTATAGCTTTATCCTTTACCTAAAATAGTTTTTACAACAGGCGCAACTCTATCAATCACTCGTTTTAACAAACAGTCCGACTTAAGGACAATCTCTTCTCTATTGGGTAGCACCTTATTCTTAGACCATTCATGTTCGTTTATGCCGACTAATGCTGCGCCATAATAAATCTCGTCCACAATGTGAAGAAGTTGCTTGTCAATAGCATCAATACACATACGTGATATCATTTGACGATCATGGTTTTGCATATCATACACAAAATACTCCATCATTGGCATCCAATCATATAAAGCACGACATTTATCCAAAGTGAAGATATCGATGCACATTTTTCGCTGCTTAGCCTTATACGAATACCGCTTATGATTCCCAATATTTGTATGATATGGATGACCAAATTGGAACAACAATAATTCCAGCCAAAGATGTTCCATCGGCTGATCACAAAAATTGAATCGTCCATGGAACCATTGCTTGATAGTGTCAACAATTTCTCTAACCTCATCACTCAAAAACGCCTTAAAATCAGTCTCGATCGTGTCTGCTTCAGGCTCGTCTCCTCTCTGTTCTTCTGGTAGGCCACACCACTCCTTCCACTTAGAATAATCTAAAACAGAATGTCGATAAGGCGATTCCAAAAAGGTTTCCGAAATCTTTACAGCATCTATTCTTGACACCTGCCCACCTTCGCTCTTGTTATTAAATCCATCAGCCACAAATTGTGAAGACATAAGGCAACGTCCGTCTTCAAGCGTCTCCTGTAATAAAACACTATGGTAGTTTTTAAGAAAATCCGCAACCTTGTTCTTCCCATGTAATATATCTTTTTTCAACAGCCGATTGGAGAGTATGTTACTTTTAAAAACCTCATACGAAGCCTTATGAATATTGGCATAATCTAAGACGAAGGCTGTTTGGAAGGCAGAATAAGCATCGTCAAAATTTGTTTCAATTATTGGATATAGTTCCTTAACATCAGAAATACCATAAGCATCGCAACTCTCTAGTCGATAAAACCACGTGTCAGCCTCCTCACGGACAACATCTTTCCCCGTGTAAACAGATGATTCAAAAAAAGTATCGTTAAAAAAATAATTTGCAAGGTACTGTATATTTTCTTCGGTGGAATCAGGATAACATGTGTTGATAGCAAGAATACTGAAATCACTTAGAGCATTCATATCAAGTAATTGCACTACCGTTTTGTATTCCTTTATTAAAGAGCCAGTAAAGTCCAAATAGACTATATCAAACTTTGTATTTTGTAGTTCGGCATATTGTTCTATCTTACCTTTATAAATCTTCAACAGAGGGTATGAATCATGCAAAGACGAAACGGCTTCTTTGAATAGCACCGTATCATACTCAAAAGCATAAATATTCTCTATTCGGACACCCAATCTAAGCAGGTGTTTAACGTCATTCTCCGGCTCGTTTCCACAGAAGAAAGCAACCTTTAATTCCTCTGATTTTTTACTGCCATAACAAACATCTGCATACTCTTTCCACCTTACATATGTATCTATGTCAAGATGCTCATTGAGTTGTTGTTGACAATACAGCCATAAATGTTCCATATAGGATGCATTCAGTATCCTATTTTCATTACGTTTCAAAGTAAGAGATTCAATAGCGTGATTCCATATTAAATCTCTTGAACGTTCCTTTTCCGGCTGTTTGTATGTTACCATTGTTTAAATATAAATCTAGAGTTCAAATATTTCGTAACTAATATCATATAAACAACAAACGTGCATCCACCAATGCATAAGTAAATGACTTAATATACGCAGTTCATTCCATATAAAAAGTTATCCATTCCCAAAATCCAGTCAGAATTTTCTCTGCCCATAGTATACGTCTTGCCGTGCTTGCAGAGTGATTCTCTGTCTAACAGACTATGTCCGCGAAAGATGCTCTGCGTAAGTCCTATTCCATAAAATTCAGTATATTACCAATGGTTTTGAACTCACGTAGTTGCTCGCCAGTTAGTTTTTTACCGCACTCGTCATCCATCATTACAATAATGGATAATTTTGCCATAGAATCGTAGGCATCAAGCGTTGCCAATTCCGTTTCGGGAGTTAATACTCCGTCCTCCACCATGAGGACATCTGCAATCAATGATAATTTTTCTTCTTGTGTCATAATAATTTGATTTTAATGATTAGTACTCTATATTTAAATTATTTTTACGATGTTAATTTACCACCATCAACGCTTATACAACTGCCTGTAATCATCCGAGACATATCACTCAATAAAAATGCTATCGAATTGGCAATATCAATTGGCTGACAAACACCTAAATATTGTCGAAGAGATATTTGTTTATACTCTTCCGAATCAGATCCATATTCGTCTGCAGCGCGAGACATTGGCGTATCTGTTACTCCAGGAGCTACAGTGTTGATACGTATGTTCTTAGGAGCTAATTCTTTAGCCATACAGCGAACAGCCGCATTCATTGCTCCTTTCGATGAACAATATGCTGTTTTGGTCGAATTACCGATAAATGCACCTACTGCAGAAATGCCGACAATATTCATTCCTTGTGAATTATAACAATTCTTTCCGGATAAACATCTCACCAATTCTACAAAAGAGAAATAATTAATGTTCATCACTTTGAGCATAAAATCGTACTTTGACATTTTTAAAGGTCGAACAGCACCCGTACCGACACAATAGGCCACGCCATCAATAGATCCATTTTCAGCCACAATTGTTTTTACAATGGATTCGATAGACTCAACATCAGAAAAGTCACAAACATATTGCTTATTATTGTTTCCTTGTAAAGAAGACAATGTTTGAGTTAAATTGTCTGTATTTATATCTAGCAAAATGATTCTAGCACCTAAACTATTTAATAACTTAGCCGTTTCAGCACCTATTCCGCCTGCGCCTGCAACTATTATAGTCTTATTGGTAAAATTCAGTATATTCATAATGTATATCCTCCATCAATAACTATAGCAGTTCCTGTTAAAGTGCTTGTGGCATCACTCAACAAAAATGCTGCAAGGTTAGCAATCTCATCTGCTTGCGTTAAACCTAAAAATTGTTTTTTCTCAGTGGCTCCATTATTAATCTCCGTTATGGTTTGAATATGAGTTTTCTGTAAATCCACATCTACCCCACCTTTTTGAATACTATTTACACGAATGCCCTTATCTCCTAATTCGACCGCCAGACAACGCACCGCCGCATCTAAAGCGGCCTTAGAAGCACAAAAAGCCATTTTAGCTTTCATAGCATGAGTACTACTAATTGACGATAATGCTACTATGCTTGCATCATCAGCAATGCCTTTTGATTTCTTTAGACATCGCATAATCTCTACAAACAAGCCGTAATTATCATTCATAATGGATATGACACTATCATGGTTCACAAATTGTAGGGGCCTAAAATCACTATGCACTATTGTAAACACCACCCCGTCAAATGCTCCATGTTGAGAAACAAATGTTTTAATGTGAGATTCGACTTGGTCTAGCTTAGGACACTCAAACTTAACCACACTTGCACCTAAATCAACCATTTTGTCATATATCGCATCGTCAATTCCGGTATTCTCTCCAATCATAAGAATACGTTTATTGACTAGTAGCATAGGATTAGTCATATTGCCTTATTTTAATGATTGTATTAACTTCCATATTGCTTCTGCCGAATTAAAGTTCTCAGGATCTAGTTCTGTTATACGAACTTGTACTCCAAACTCATCATCTAATGCAGAAATGATAGACACGATGTCAAACGAATCAAGTATGCCATCATCTACTAATGATTTTTCATTCTCAAAATCCACATCCGGGCGGATGTTTTTTAATAATTCTAATAGTTTTTCCATTACAATTTAATTAGTGAAATTGTTGATTTGTTTATATATTTTAGGCCTGTTTTTTGGTATAATCTTATCGCAGCTTCATTTTGGTGTTGAACCCACCACATATACCTAGTATTGTCATCAATCGAAGTTTCTTTTATTAAACTATACAACAATTGGGCTCCCACAGAGTGTCCTCTTGCTTCAGGGAATACTGCTAAGTGACATCCCCATACAACGTTATTTTTTATTGAAAAATGAAAAGCCCCTAAAAGTTTACCATCTTTAGACTTTGCCACTAGTATTTGTTTTTTCGATAGTAACTCATTAGACTCTTTTGGACACAAATAATCTCCCGAAAGAGCATCAAAGGTAGTATTAAAAAGCGATATACTATTATTTACATCATCAATATTATCCGCAATCTTGATTTCATAATCTGTAAATCCTTGATGCAATACTAAGTCTTTCTTTATACCGCAATATAAATCTCTTTGTATATTAACTTCAAATCCAAGTCTTATCAAAAAGTTTATTTCCTGTTGGGGAATACTTTCTCTAAACAACACTTCTACATCAAGATTATGATACTGGCTAAAATCCGCTTGTTCACTAATGTCATTTATATAGTAAAAGACACGTGTTCCATAGTTTTGCATCACAAACAAAAAAGCATTTTTCTCATAACATTCTGCGAAAAGCTTATCATGAATTATGAGATCTGCTGCCTCATTTTGAATATAATCATTTGAAAGGCAGCCTTTTTGCTTATAATTCTCAACAATACTATAATATTCTCCTATGTTACGAATTTGCTTCATATTCTTTTTTCAGTTGTACTCTATCAATTTTGCCATTAAGGTTGTAAGGCATAGTCTCCAAATGCGTAATTACCTCTGGAAACATATACACCGGCAACTTATCTTTCACAAGATTGATAACATCCACCTCTTTACCATCTGCCGTAGTATAATATAATGCCAATTTATCATTCTCTGCATCAAAGACGCAAGCCGCATTGGTTACATTTGGGATAGCATTCACTGCCACTTCAATCTCACCTAATTCAATTCGATTACCCTTGTGCTTAACTTGAAAATCTTTACGAGAAACAAATTCAAGTTCTCCTAAGTTATTGTATTTTACCAAATCTCCAGTACGATAAATTTTGTCCTCATACAAATCGTGTAACGGGTTTTGGACGAAGACTGCCTCTGTTTTTTCCTTATTGTTATAATACCCCAATGCAACTCCGGTACCTCTTACGCAAAGTTCACCGACTTCGTTGGTCTTAACTAACTCGTTGTTATCGTTTAGCACTAACACCTGTTTGTTTTGACAAGCGTGACCAATCGGAATATATTCGTCATCCGTAAACTCACGATTTACTTCATAGTAGGTACAATCGACCGTAATTTCTGTGGGACCATACAAATTGAAAAATTGCGTATTAGGCAATTTGGACTGCCACACTTTTAATTGTTTAGCTGGCATTGCCTCTCCTGCAAAAGTGACAAGACGGAGATATTGTGGTAAAGCAACACTCAAAATATCACTATTGCCCACCAACACAATTGCCGAAGTAGCCCAAAGCAGTGCAGTAACGTGTCTATCATTAAGCCATGGAATAAGGTGTTTCGTAAATGTGAAATATTTTTTCGCTATGATATTTAATGTAGCTCCACTCTTTAAACAAATACAAATATCTTTGACAGATCCGTCAAAATAGAACGGCGCTTGGTTTCCAAGAGCATCGGTTTCCGTAAATTGGAACGTTTCAACAAGCCACTCCGCCAAATCAATCATACCTCGCTGACTAATTATAACCCCCTTAGGAACTCCTGTTGACCCACTCGTAAATATGCTATACACAGGATCCATATCAATCATTTGGCTACGGATAGAGGCAAGGCGTTGTTCATCAATACTATAAGTGGCGATGTCGGAGTATTTAACTCTGATACCCGCAAAATTAATACCATCTAAAATGGCTTCATCGGCTACTGCTGTAGTAATCGCTGCGATTGGATTCAGCACATCTACAATTAACTTGACACGTTGCTCAGGCATCTTACAATCTATAGGAACATAGAAATTCCCACTTTCCACAACCCCCATAAATCCAACAAGCCCCTCTATGCGTCTATCAACAAAAACCAATACAGGTTTCCGAAGAGCATTATTAGACTGGGCACTTAATTGTGAACCTAAACGCATTGCCATTTCTCGCCAATGACTGAAAGTTAAGGCATTATTATCGTCCGCAATAGCAACCTTATTTGCCCATTGTATAGCGGCATTATCTAAATATTGTAGGATATTAGTAATCACTTCTTCTCGTATAATTGGTTAGGATTAGTAATCAACCCATCTTCGTATATCGTATCATCTTCAAAGATTGGTAAGATATCTTGCGTGTTGATGGTAAAGGTTGTGACTCCTAAAGAGATGCCTATACCAAAGCCGCAAGCAAAAACTTTTATGTTTTTATCTTCTTGCGTTTCTCCATATCTGTCACACAAAGATACAATTGCAGATGCACCAGATGTATTGCCGTATCGATCTAACGTAATGGGTAACTTTTCAAATGGTATCTTAGTCTTTTTTGCTATTTGTTTCAAGATATAGAGATTTGCTTGATGAAAAGCAAAACAATCATAGTAATCAGGAGTTGTATTGCTCTTCTCGAAGAAATCGCGAATAAGACGAGGGACATCAAAAATAGTAAACGTAAATACGGATGTTCCTTGGATAAAAGAGCTCATAAGCGTTCTCTCATTCCCGTCCTCGCACATCACAGGTTCTTCACTCGCGTGAAGATTGCGATATCCTCCCCCTGGAACAATCATATAACGATAACCGTCGCCGTCGCTTCGTATAAGGGATTGCATTTGGTCGTTCTCGTTGTTGGTCTTCTCCAATAGCATTACCGCCCCTGCTTCACCAAACAGCATCACAGAACTTCTATCAGTAGGATATACGGATTTACCTGCTGTATCACCCACAAAAAGAAGGGCATATTTGATATCGCTTGTACTCATTATTGAAGCAATTGTCTGCATTCCAACGACCAAAGACGAGCATCCAAGACTAATATCGTAACAAATAGTTTCTTTTGGCAATCCAAGACGATGATGTAGAACGAAAGCTGTCGCCGGTCTGCGATAATCGGGAGAATGAGATGAGAATATCAGCAAACCTATTTCTTCACGATTGATACCTTTTCTCGCTAACAATTCACTTGCGGCTCTATATCCAAGGTCAGAAGCGGTTTGATGTTCCGATGTGCGATGCGAAGAAATTACACCCGTCATTTCCTTGAACTTCTCAACTTCTTCATCACCAAACAAGGGTTTATAAGAATCCGATGTTACAACCTTGCTAGGCACTGCACACGCAACACCTGCTATCCTAATATTTTTAAAATTAAAAAATGCCATATTATTAAAAATCTACTTTTTTAGCGGGATTACCCAATACTGTTGTATTTTCCTTTACATTAGTAAACACCACACTTCCTGCTCCAATAAGTGCTCCTTTGTGAATCGTTTTATTTGGTACCACATAGGCATGCGGATGAATGGTCACATCATCTTCTACAATCACACCACCTCCGAGGCCAACATGCCCTCCAATATGAGCATAATTACCTATCTTGTCATCGTGACTAATTCCAGCATGAGCTGCAATGAAAACAAAAGATCCAATCTCAACATCTGAATTTATTGTCACATATTTTCCGACGCAACACCCAACACCCATTTTTACTCGTCTCCCTATTAT
Source organism: uncultured Bacteroidales bacterium (assembly GCA_937901025.1). Taxonomy (GTDB): domain Bacteria; phylum Bacteroidota; class Bacteroidia; order Bacteroidales; family Paludibacteraceae; genus Colicola. Next base: position 13,591 of record CALCGR010000125.1, on the reverse strand, counting down.
CGCAGAAGGATGAATTAAATTAATAAATACGCCACCTTTCTTTAATATCATTTCCGAGTAATGCTTTCTGTACTTTATATCTCCAAGAGCGCAGAAGAACACATCATCTGCTTGTGGTTGATAATCTTCAACCGAAGATATAATTGGCGGATAACCTGTAAATCCATCTAACACATTAGGATTATCATCTAAGTACCCCTTGACTTCTATTTCGTCCGCATCAATAGAATCTAATACTAAATCAAGTATTTCTCGCCCAAGTTTCCTTGCGCCAATAATTAATAAATGTTTCATTTTGATATACTATTAATTACACGTTCAATATTTTTTTATCAGTTTTTAAGCGCCGCCTCTATCACCAGCAGTAGGGAGGAGTGCGGGGGGGATAGTTTTTTTTATTTCTTCACCTTATTGATCTCATTTTTCAACTATCTCCATGACAAAACCATTGGGACTAAAAATTAAGATTCATTCATTATTTTTTTCTCGTTTAATAATAACATCACCTATTTTCAATGGATCTTCTTTACATTTTATCCTATATATTTTAACACATGAGTTGTCAGCACATAATTCTTCCAATACCTTTGAAAACTTATCTTTTGAAACTTTATTACTATCAATATCGTAATCCGCAATGGTCCCACATATAAAGTCTGCTATTCTGTTTTCATTGTCATAAAATGGGATTTTTGTTGAGTCTGGGTCAGAGACAACGATTTTCATCCACATATCATGAGGAAGATGATTGTATAGCAACACATCAACCATTTGCGTGATAATGTTATTATGGGCTTCATTTGACTTATCTCTATCAGGGAACCACCCCACTATCTCAATGTTTGACGGTAATTCTTTTAATATTTTGGAAGCATATAATGAAGCTAAACATGCTATCAAAATAATATCTTGTAATAACTTAATATTTTTTCGAACAGATATTTCGTTTATTATTTGTTCAAACTTTTTTATGGATACTCGATAATATTCCACAGGGTGCTCCGCAGTAGCATTTTTCATCCATGTCTCATATTGTGTTTTAAACTCATTTAAAATTTTAATAACGCTATTTAATCGCTCCTCTCCATTTTTACCAAACAATAGTTTACGATCATTCACCACAAACGAAAAACTAAAAATAGGCAGACCTCTTAAATAAGAAAGAAACTTCGAATTGACCGACCTAATTTTTTTAATATCATTTGCTTGTAGTTGTTGAATTATTATATCCACTTTTTGATATTCATTTTCGTTTAAATATGGCATGAGCACAAACGTCAACACATCGTTAGGTTTATTGATATCGTCAAGACAATAATCGCTATATATCATCCACTTTGTTGCATTATTAGCCCGTAACAAAAATTTTCGCACTGACATTTTCCAATTTTCATCATTGCAAAACTCATCAAATATTACAGCACACTCTTGAAGTTTCATACTCTATTCTTCATATTTACATTGAGGATAGTATAAGTCCTTCGTAAGAAAAAATAAAACAAATACATTCATACTACATATCTATGCAGATTCTTCTAAATCAGATTCCATATTATGCGATTCCACATCAGCATATTCTGCAGAAGTCACTCCCGATTCGGATGTTGATTCATATACATTTTCGGTAGATTTACTTATTTCATCAATCACAGAAACACTAATTTTGGTTTTTTTGAAATAGTCTTTAGCGTGACTCAAAAAAGCCGACGCGGGATATGCATAAAATTGCAAACCCGTCTCATCAAAAAATTCTGTTAACAATTCGGCACGAGGACTTATTGTTTTTCCCATATATTGTCTATACCAATCTTCTTTCCCATCAGATGTAATAAAAACGATTGGTTTTAATTTCTCCTTAGCCATTGTGATCATTTCTTTCCAAATTACCAAGTCTCCATACTTATCATTCCCCACTTTTGTGGGAGCGTCCTTATAACCTGGAGGGATTTTGCCAGCATATCGTATTTCTCCTTCTTTAAATATTGCCTGTAATTTTTCTTCGTCAAATTTTTCACCGACCTTACTCTCAAATAGCTCGGCTAACTTCTTTTTGGTCGGATTATCATACACAAAACTCTCAAGTCTATTCTTTTCTTTTTCTAACTCCGAGCAAAAGTGATTGCAGAATTTGGACATCTCTTCATATAAACTTTGTTTGATATATGGATGATTTCTACTTTCATCACAATGTTTTTGAACTTTCATTTGCGCTCCTCTTAATTCATTGATAACTTCCGCGCACTTTGAAACTTGCCCATCTATTACATTATACAGATTCTTATGATACTCTTTGGCAACTTGATATGGAATCCAAATACGTTCTTTGATTGATTTTAACACGTCAACAAAGGTATCCCTTGTTTCCACAGAAAAACGATACATGTCTAAAAGCACATTCGTGTCAAATACGAATATGCAAGACTCCCATAAATCCTTAAACTCACTGTCTGTCAAATCATAATATCCGCGAAATTTGTTTTTCATAATTGTTATTTTCCTAGATTATTATGAAACCATTCATTACTCGCTTTGGAATTTTGCCAAGCCGCTGCCCCACCATATTTCGCCACAAATAGTCTGTCATCGGAATCAATACACTGTTTAAGAAAATCCCGAATTTGTATCGCAGTTTGTTCTGAGACAACTGCCCATGCGGATTCCGTAATCTTTGCCCACTTGGGAAAACTTTTCAAAGCATTATAAAGAGAATCGTAATCTCTAACTTTTCTTAAATCATATAAAACTATATATACTGCCATATAAATATTAATTACATTTGCACTTATTTTCTATTCAACCATTATAATTTAACTCTCTATTTCTTCTGTGTAATTTAAAATTCTTTTAACATCTTCTTCCAACAATCTCTTTCTAAACCACATCTATCGCCGGATGCAAGTCGCAGACACCAACCAAAAGCATTAATTTTTTCTTCGTTTTCACTCATCAAATCTAAACGAAAACTAATTTTTACGGATAGATTGGGTTAAATCACCTTACTGATGTTTTATGTTTAGCATCCGTTTCTTCATAATAATTTAATGAAGTGTGTCAACTATAAATATCAAGTCACTTATGGACTGCGCTAATTCAACTAATGAGAACTCTGGATTGTTATTATTCTCTGGGTGATGGATTTTATTGCGAACAAACGTTTGTAACGTACATGGGACAGCAGATTGAGCAGTTCCGCCTTTCTCTCGAACCCAAGTTTTGGTTTGTACCAACCCCTTTGACACCAACCATAAATCAAAGTCTTTTTCCTTTTCATTATTGGGGTTCTCATCAATAGCCTTCGATTGCAGAAAACCATATAACTCATTGTGATACTCAACACCTACAACTCCATAGGTTAGAAAATTTATTTCCGATAACGAAGCATAAGGTAAATGTCTAGTATGGGGTTGGTCAATCTCTTTTTGCCCTGCATTATCGCTAATAACCCTAATATCATTCCAACCTATAGATTTCACAATTTCTGAACTATGAGTTGTAATAATAACTTGGGCATTAGGGCGCGAGGCTATCTCTGACAATGCATGAATAAGAATCTGTTGATGCTCATAATGCTGCGAAGTTTCTGGTTCTTCTATGGCATAAATAATACTATCTCGTTTAGTATCATCCGCTGTCAATCGACGTTCTGCCTCCGCTCTAAAAAAATTTAGAAGAATTAAACGGCGAACACCACTACCACGCTTATTTAAGGGGATATCACCATCTCCAGAAATAGAAATATTCTTGAACACATCCGACCATTTAAGCAATTTCGGGTCCGGCAAAGACGGATGCAAATTATTGGCCAATTCGGGATTCATTTCTGCAACTTTAGCGACAGTCCTATCCGAAACCTCTTGAAGAGCGGCTCGCACCTTATCAGCAACATCATCTAAAGCAGTTCGGATTTCAGGCTTATTCAATATTGTTCTAACCGCTATTTTTAGTGGTTCTTGGACTTCTGCATCATCATCTGCATTTCTTCGGTCTGATTGAAAAAGAGAATACTGTGGGATATAAAATTTAAGTTTCTCCCACAAATCCTTAATTCCACTTTCCTTGCTGAGAACTTCTATCTCTGTACGTTGACAATCAAGAGAATCAGCAAAATGGCACCAAATAGCTTTCCTAAGCAATGTGTTCTTTCTTTTGTCTTCACAATCTAATTCCAAATTTTCAACTATTTTTTGAAGTTCAGATTGTTTTTTATGTAACAAATTGTTGCACTCGGGATTATTTGGATGATTAGCGACAATCTTTACCTTTTGCCCTGCTAACGTTGTCGAGGTTATTTCTCTAACAACTTCCAGTTCCCCATCCTCATTCAACAAAAACTCATCGTGCAGGTTTGTTGAGGCCGTATCATCTAAAATGATTGCATTTGGCAATTCTATGAATACGGCAGTTAAACGAATACATTTATCGTCTTCCTTTTTTGCTGCTACATTGAAATCGTCATCATCCAACGAGACAGCACCTTTCCCTTCATTGAAAAAGATATCCATTGCCTCCAATATTGTAGATTTCCCAATATCATTACGACCAACAATCGCCGTTATGTCATTAAAATCAACGGAAACTTCCTCGCGATATCCACGAAAATTCTTAATTTTAAATGATTTAAGTTTCATAATAGAATACAACCTACATTTTTACAACAAACGTATCAATATATAAACCACCCTACTTTAACACCTTTTGCTTATTAAAAAACAATGGACATTGATAATTTTCGTCCGCAAATTGAGTTCGATAGGTCATGTGAGACGCAGTATTTCTTGGATATCCATGTCGAAAACATATATGTGCCTCTACTGCCCGTTGTGCAAATAGATCTTTCCCAATAGCAAACAATGAATTGCAAAAAACATCGATAGTATTATGGAGTTGTCTCATCGCCTTTCTATAATTCCGATTCACCTGTTTTGGATCTAAACTCACAGCATTAGCCTTAAATTCCACGAAACAAAAATCATCTTTATCTGCGATAGCGCAATCACATCGAGATATAGTATTAATAATACCATGATCTATTTGTATCAATGCATAATCTTTTCTCTTTTGGTCTATTACTTCGAAGTATTTACCTTCCAAATCTTCAACTAGACCACACGTAGGAGTTACGAAACAGCTAATGCCACTCCCAACTAAATCAACCACATGCTCTGATTTATTAGATTGCAATATATACTGCGATACATTTGGAGTATACACACTTAATGCAACATCTAAATCCAAGTCATTTAAAAAGTTAGGTATCATTTCTTTTTCGATTTAATATAAATATTAAATAATTTATCAAATATACCGGCATTATATTCAGAAGCTGTGTCCAAATCATTTTGATTAATAAGTCCTGTTTTTTTATCTATGATTGATCGGACACCACCATTTTCCATTGTATAGACACCTATCTCGCTGGGAGATATCATGCTTTCAATCGGAACAATATTTTCGATTATAGATGGGTCTATACCATCTTCCACCATTCGACCGGCAAAAATCAAAATATTAATGGCCGCAAGAATGTACGGACTATGGGTTGTAAGCGTTGCGGAATGCTCTCGTTTTAAATTACACAAAGCGATTAAACTATTCACTAAGCGAACTTGTGTAGCAGGAAAAATATTTTGCTCCAGCTCTTCGATGACATAGTGAATCGTTTGCGGGATAGCTAAATTTTTATAGACTTCCAAGAAATGATTTTTGACAATTTGCGCATTAGAATCACCTTTTTCAATCTGTTTATCTAAAAATTCCATCACTTCATGAGCAGCCATATTCCTTGTGGATTCACTAAAGGGACGCAATAATTGATCCACGAGGCTCACAACTAAACTTCTTCGTTTAGAATTCTCATCAAACGACGACACCTTGTCATAATCCTCAAAATATTGGTTAGCGAGGTATGAAGCCATACCAAATAGAGGAACTACAGATTGCAACCCACTAGATGCATCGTATAAAGGAATAGAATATGATTTCCCATTTGAATGAGAGATTGTATCTTGATTAAATTTTGCATTTTCATCAAAATAGTATTGCATATTCAAATCCAATAAATTCAATCGATGATTCGTATCAAAAGCTTTATGCGCCATCAACCAATCAAACATAAAACTTCTAAAATCAGTATTTTCCATATTACGTTTTTCAATATCCGGCATCACCACAACATTTCGGTCGGATGGAATATATGTAGATTTGACACGTTTATAGGATTGCCAATCTTTTAATTGTATGGAAAAATCCCCTTTGTTGTATTCCATATGAATATATGGCGAATCATACTCTATCACAGAACTTTCATGAATATATCCATGCATTCTGTGATAATCCTCTAACATAGTCTTAAAATCATTGTTTGGCACGATGTCTTTTGATAATGTTACAATAGATTCTTTTTCAAGCCATGTGCATGTACTGAGTATCTTAGCTATTGTACTCTTACCGCTACTCTGAGGTCCAATGAATACATTAAAGCGCCTCAAATTAATTTTTGTTCGTTTTGTGATAGGACCAACATCTTCAATTAATAAGTATGCCATTTTTAAAGTGTTTTTTATTAGATATTTTACATTTTTATGCTGCAACGTTACAAATTATTTTTGACTTGTGCAAATATTTTTAATTATTTTAATAAATTATTCACATATTATTGCATTTATCACTCGTTCAATATCTTCCTCTGTCAAATATGGGTGCATAGGGAGGCAAATCACTTGGTCGGCTAACCGACGTGCCACACTCAACTCTCCCCCTTTGGGGGAGTTGGAGGGGGCCGATTTATACGGTTCAAACTCCGTAATTAGCGGGTAGAAGTAGCGGCGACCTAGAACACCTTGTCCCTTCATCTTTTCATACAACTCATCTCTACTCATTCCGAAATCGTCCGTGATGAGGATGGGGAAGTAAGCGAAGTTCCATTTGAATGGAATGATGGATTGAACCGCTTCGCTAAATGATGAAATGATGGATTGTTTAATATATGGGAAGATTCGTATACCCTTTACCCCATCCAATGCCTCTACATATCGCTTAGCAACGTATTTGCGTTGCTCGATGGCCCAATCCACTTGCTTTAAGTTCAGCAATCCATACGCAGCGCGCATCTCGTCCATCTTAGAGTTGATACCCGGCGCAACCACATTCGTTTCGCCACGGAAACCAAAGTTCTTGAGGTTATCTACATCGTACTTCATTTCCGCGCTATGCATCACCATTGCCCCACCCTCGATGGTGTTATACACCTTCGTAGCGTGGAACGACAATGTCGATAAATCACCGTAGGAAAGAACGGAGCGCCAATTCTCGCCCCCTTTGGGGGAGTCGGAGGGGGCTAATTTTACCCCAAACGCATGCGCTGCATCGTAGATGACTTTTAGGTTGTGACGCTTTGCGATGGCATCTATTCTTTCTACATCACACGGGCAGCCATAGACATGGACGGGCATGATGGCGACCGTCTTATCCGTAATCGCCGCCTCAATCTTATCGGGGTCGATATTACCCGTATCGGGATCGACATCGACAAAGACGGGCTTCAGTCCGTTCCACCAAATCGAGTGCGTGGTAGCTACAAAACTATAGGGAGTAGTAATTACTTCGCCCTCCCGAATACCGAGCACTTGAAGGGCGGTAATCAGCGGAAGCGTACCATTGGTAAAGAGCGAGATATACCCCACCCCAAGGTATTGGGCAAGCGCTTTCTCGAGTTCTTGGTGGTAGTGCCCGTTATTGGTTATCCACTTGCGTGACCAAATGTCCTGGAGGAGTTGGTTATACTCGTTCAAGTCCGGCAAAAGTGGCGATGTGACTGTGATTTGGCTCATACTCTTTCTTCCGTGAATTCAAATCTCGGCGTGATATCTCCGGGTTCCTTACCCATCCAACCACCTAACTCAATCGGACGATTAGCAATGGTAAAATTAATCACATCACTCGCATCCGCTAAGCAATCGATATTGGGGTCTTGCTCGAAAGCCAAGAAATCTAATGTATACGTTCCCCAATTGAAGAAATTGGCAGGGAAATGACAAACTTGAACATATTCGCCGGGGTGTTTTTCTGACTCGACTTGCTTACCTGCTCCAAACGAGAACATCTTCACTCCTTGTTCATTTTTCATATGAAGCGTAATCCAGAACTTCTTGAAAGGTTTCGTCAAGCGGTAACGCATCACCAACTCCATTTCATGATCCATACGGATAATATCCGTATATTCGCCCCCCTTCTTGCGGACGCCTATCTCAAGGAGTTCAAAGCCGTTTTTCTTATACTCCGGTTCGCCATTCCAAATCTTAAAGTTGTCGATATCGTTATCCCCTCGTAAATAATGCGTAACGATGGGGTCGATATCGCCTTGGTCAATCAGCATACCGTTCTGAAGAATGATGCCGTGCTTGCAAAGGCTCTTAATACTGGTCATATTATGGCTCACAAACAGGACCGTGCGGCCACCGGAGGCGACGTCTTGCATCTTGCCGATGGCTTTCTTCTGGAACTCCGCATCACCGACCGCCAGCACCTCGTCCACCACCAAAATCTCGGGCTCCAGGAACGCCGCTACGGCGAAGCCCAGGCGCACGGTCATACCACTGGAATAACGCTTCACCGGCGTATCAATGTATTTCTCGCAGCCACTGAAGGCAATAATCTCATCCAATTTCGCGGAGATCTCCTGCTTCGTCATACCCAAGATGGCGCCATTCATATAGATATTCTCCCGACCGGTCATCTCCTGATGGAAACCCGTACCGACCTCCAAGAGGGAGGCGATGCGGCCGCGGGCGTTGATAGTGCCTACGGTGGGGGCCGTGACGCGGCTCAGGAGTTTGAGCAGCGTGGATTTGCCGGCACCGTTCTTACCGATGATGCCGACTACGTCGCCTTGCTCGACCTTAAAATCAATATCGCGCAGCGCCCAGATATATTCGGACGTCGCCGCCTTACTGCGGTCATTCACGTCCCCGATCTTCAAGTACGGGTCCTCCCGATGCATGATCGCCGTCTGCCACCACCTATTCAGGTCATGACTCAGCGTTCCCGTCCCCACCAGTCCCAGGCGGTACTGCTTGCCTACATGATTAAATTCAATTGCTGTGCTCATATCTTTGTTTTTTATATCTCTCACAGATTTCACAGATTACTCTGATTCTCTTTCTTTATTTCTCCTATTTATTTCTTATTTGTCTTTGTGAGCGAGCTCCCAATCCAAATAAAAATCAAATAGTAGGTGCAGCCTCGCTGCGTTTCCCTCCGCTCATCTGCAGTGTCTGCTTCGCATCCACTAATAATATATTATTGCGGTTTTATTCCACAGATGTTTTTTTATACCTATCCCCCTACCTATCTATCCCCCTACCTATCTATCTCTCTATCTATGCTATCTCCCTATCTATGCTATCTCCCTATCTATGCTATCTCCCTATCTATGCTATCTACCCCCCCATCTGCATTGTAGGGGATTTGACGGGGCTCATTTGAGGGGTGCACGGGGCTCATTTGAGGGGTCCACGGGGCTCATTTGGGGCATGCACGGGGCTCATTTGAGGCATGCACGGGGCTCATTTGAGGTGCCAGTAGCCACTGCGGGTGTCGGGACCGATGAACTCAATACGGTTCGCGGCCTCCAAAATTTGGAGGTGGCGCTTCACCGTAACAAACGAGCAGCGCATCATACGCGCCATATCCACGCGGCGTATCGAAGGCACCTCATGCACCATCGCTACGATACAAGCCTCCCGTTCCTCGGGCGACAAGCGCTTCTTCGTCAGCCAGGTCCAGCGCAAGCGCTCGACTTGCTCCAACAAACGGACAACGTCCACATCATCGCGAACCACCTGCTCCAAGACGATGCGATCGCTCTTCCGTATCGTCGGAAGGGACGCTAACACGTACGCATCGAGGGCGCTGAGCTTCTGCTCGATGGACATAGAACCGGTGATTATTTGAGGAGCGTTTCCCATTTGCGGGTGCAAAGGTACAACTTTTTTTTGACATACGCAAATAAAAATAAAATTTTTATCAAAATTGCGTTATTTTTATCTCCCAATTTACTTATATCTCCCGCTCAGCCTATAGGGTTATTCTTATCTCGCTTTGCTCGAACGATTAACCCTATCGGCTTATTTCGCATATTTGCGCCATCGCAATGGTCCACGCTTGCCTTTATGCCCGGCTAAAGCACGGGCGGCCCGTCGACCAAGGCTCAGCACGATGCCAAAGTTCCACTTCGGCAGGGGTGCTCTTCGCCTCGTTCTCCTCAATTACGCATATTAGGCTAGCTTGAGCGTCGCACTGCTCAACGGCGCTATCCCAGGAACACGCGCTGCTGACCACGCTGAGCGAGGGACACGCGCTAATAACAGCCCAAGAGATAGCAAAACGTAAATAATTCACTTTTTTTCTGGCAAAAAGTTGCATATATCAGAAAAAAAGTGTAATTTTGCAGCGCAAAACTGCAAAAACGAAAGGAAATAATTATGGCAACGTATGCAATTAACATTAATGAACAATCCGTAGCCGGTAGAGGGTTATTAGCCTATTTACAGGTGCTTGGTGTTGTCGTAGAGCGGTTGGCTCCTCGTAAACGTACGGGTCTTGATGCGGCTTTGGATGATGTGAAACACGGGCGCGTTTATCACGCTGCTAGTGCCGAACAGATGTTTAAGGATATTCTTGGTTAAGATGTATAGTATTGATTATACTAAACGCTTTCGCAAGGATGTTCAGTTGTGCGTCAAAAGAGGCTTGGACATCGCTAGAATACAAAAAGTAGTTGCTCTTTTAGAACAAAAAGGGCAAGTGCCATTGTCCTATAAACCGCACAAATTATCCGGTGATTATAAAGATTGTTGGGAGTGCCATATACAACCCGATTGGCTGCTCGTTTGGGAGCAGAATGACGAACAACTGACGTTGCTATTTCTACGAACGGGTAGTCATTCCGATATTTTCTAAAATTTTCCGCGAGGTTTACTTATTTCTCCCGGTCGCTCCGCTTTACTGATATCTCCCGCTCGCGCCGTTGGCGCTATTTCGCCACATTTGCTGCCATCGCAAATGGCCCCGGCTTGCCTTTATGCCCGGCTAAAGCACGGGCGGCCCGTCGACCAAGGCTCAGCACGATGCCAAAGTTCCACTTCGGCAGGGGTGCTCTTCGCCTCGTTCTCCTCAATTTCGCAGATTAGGCGAGTTTGAGCGTCACCCTGCTCAACGGCACTAAGCGAGGGGCACGCCCCACTCAACTGCGCTAAGCGAGGGACACGCCCAATGTGCTGCGCAAAAAAAAATCGCCCCATAGAAGTGGGACGACTAATTGATAGATTAGGCATATAATTATTAGAATTCTTGCAGATACTTACAAATCTGCTCCTTCAAAGGAACTAAATCCTCCGTAATTACAGACCACAAGATATTGATATCTATTTGATAGTAATCATGTACCAAAATATGGCGCATCTTTTCTATCTGCCGCCATTGAGTACTCGACTAGTTTCTCTCATAGATCAATATTTTATCTTGGTTAGCAGTTTCTTGAGCAAAAGGAAGGAGGCTGCCGTTGACCACCAAGTCAACGTTCTTGTGCAGTAAGTCTTCCAAATCGCAAACCATACCTGCAAAAGCAAATCCCATCTTAGCGTCTTGTTGCAACTCCACTAAGATGTCAATATCACTATTGCGCTTTTGTTCACCGCGAGCATACGAGCCAAATAACCAAGCCCGATTGACCGGTTTGGTCGCAAAATAGGCACTAATCAAATTAAGTGTTTTTTTGCTCATAAAATTTACTTTTTGCAGTTTTGCGCTGCAAAATTACACTTTTTTTCTGATATATGCAACTTTTTGCCAGAAAAAAAGTGAATTATTTGCGTTTTTTTACACTATTTTCGAGATACTGCCTAAAGTTGGCAGTTTGTTGTAGTAATTTTGCATCGCGAAACAAAAAAAACAATTAAATTATGAACGAGCAAAATGAAATCGTGCTGTATCAGCCCAACGAGCAAACGAAATTAGAAGTGCGTGTAGAAGACGAAACCGTGTGGCTAACGCAACAACAAATGGCACAACTATTTGGTAAAGACCAATCTGTTGTAGCACGCCATATCTCAAATGTATTCAAAGAAAGAGAAGTCCAAATGGATAGTAATATGCATATTTTGCATAATACTCTATCTAAATATAAACCAACTACGCAAAAATAATACAACTATGACTGAGAATGACATTGCTTACAAAGTGAAAGGGGCGGTTTTTACGGTGCACAACACCTTGGGCCCGGGACTGCTCGAGTCGATTTACCATCGCGCCCTATTGCACGAGCTAAAGACACTGGGCCTGAACGCCCGCTCGGAGGTTCCTATCCCGGTACTGTATGACGGAGAATTGATTGCTAATGATCTGAAGATTGATATCCTCGTGGAGGATAGCGTTATCCTCGAGCTTAAGTCCGTGGAGCAGTTGCAGGAACTGCATAAGAAGCAACTGCAGACCTACTTAAAACTGACGCATAAGAAACTGGGTCTGCTAATCAATTTCAACACCGTCTCCATCGATCGCAACTCCTTTATCCGCGCCGTAAATGGATTGTAAATCCTATAATTTTGAATAAAATAACAAAAAAATGAAGAAAAAATGCATTTTTATTCTAAAATATTTTGCTATTAAAAATAAAAGCATTATCTTTGCACAAAATTTGATCTTAGTACATATATGAAATATTCTGAATTAGCGAAAATACTTAAGAGGTACGGTTGTTATCCTCTTGATGAACAAATGGGCGGTCATCCACTTTGGTATAGCCCAATAACCGGTAAAAAGTTTAAGACGAGTAATCATAAGTCAGAAGAAATTCCTAAGGGGACATTAGCTTCCATTAAGAAAGATGCCGGTATTATTTAATTAGCAACAATTATAAACATTAATTCAACACATATTATGGCAACTCAAGTAATCGTACATGTAGAGCGCGGAAAAGGCAACTTTTATAGCGCATATATCAAAGACAATCCGCTACCCTATGGTGTCATCGGTGATGGTTACTCCGTATCGGAAGCAATTGCGGATTTTAAAAAGTCATATGAAGAAATGAAAGCGCATTATCTTCAAAATAACGAACCTTTCCAAGAAGCTGAATTTTCTTTCCAATACGATGTACCTTCTTTTTTGAAGTATTATCAAGGAATATTATCTTTGGCAGGTATGGAACGTATGACAGGAATAAGTCAACAACAATTGAGTCAATATCTAAATGGGACACGTCGTCCATCACCTAAGACATCAATGCGAATCCAAGACTCCATTCACACGTTTGGAGCTGAATTAAGCCAAATGTCAATCTCCTTATAAATTTTAATCGCCGTCCATTGGATGGCGATTTTTTTTTTGCATGGTACATTGGGCGTGCTCCTCGTTTAGCGCCGTTGAGAAGCGCGTGTTCCTGGGATAGCGACGTTGAGCAGTGCGACGCTCAAGCTAGCCTAATATGCGTAATTGAGGAGAAATGGCCGAAACGCCCCTGTCGGAGCGGGGCTTCGACATCGCGTAAGGCCATTTCGACGGGCCGCCCGTGCTTTAGCCGGGCATAAAGGCA
>CALCGR010000124.1 GCA_937901025.1 uncultured Bacteroidales bacterium | reverse complement strand
GCGAGGAGCAGATAGCGGAGGTCAAGCAGCGCTATGCTTTACCCGACGAGTACCTGCTGGATGTAGGAGCGATTGAGCCAAGGAAGAACCTCAAGACCCTGATTCGGGCGATGCACGAGGCGGGGATAGACCTGCCGTTGGTAGCGATGGGAGGAAAGAGTAAGTATGCCGAGGAATGTGCTCAATTAGCGCAAGCGTTAGGGGTAAGACTCCTCCTCAAGCACGATATACCGTTTACGGATTTCCCGGCGATTTACAAGGGGGCAAGGGTGCTCTGTTATCCCTCTATCTTTGAAGGGTTCGGGATACCTATCTTGGAAGCGATGTGCGTAGGGACTCCGGTGCTGACCTCGACGGGCAGTTGTTTTGCCGAGACGGGTGGCGACGCCGCCCTGTATGCCGACCCGAACGACGCGAAAGCCATCGGGCAGCAGTTACAGCGGATACTGACGGAGGAGGAACTAAGGGAAACGATGGTGAAGAAAGGATATGAACAAGCCGCTAAGTTTGAAGACGAGAGAGTGGCACAAAATATTATTGCTATCTATGAAGAACTTTCGTAAGATTACTCAACTACTGCTCACCATAGCGGCTTTGGTTCTCACAGTCACTATGGTAAGTGATTATAGCCGTTATCAACAATGGGCATTATGCGCCACCGGCGGATTATACGTGCTCGATTATCTTCTCAACCTGCGTTGGCGTGAATTCCAATGGAAGCGGACCAGTTGGGTGATGGTTGCGATGATAGGGTTCTTCCTTCTAACAATCATACGCAATGGGTTGGACGGATTTGAGATGACTCACCTCTTCTCCCATCAGTTGGAGTTGATGGCTCCCTTCGCGGTGCTCGCGCTGATTGGGATGTTAGGGATTGATTATGTGGTGACCCGACGACAGGTAGCCTATACGATGGTGATTACGTGTTTAGCGGTTATCATAGTTACGTTGATTCTATGCGTAGTGCAAGCTCCCCTACCAGACCATGTGTGGGTATATAGTTTGTTGAGTTACTACCATGCTGAGATGCATGAGTATATCGGCACCCATATGTCCGTGGACCTTTATATGAATATCGCCCTGCTGTTCGGAGTGATGATGGCCATGCGTTCGGACCGGAAGAAAGAGAAGGTTTTCTTTTGGATAAGCAGTAGTATCGTGGCGGTCAGCACCTGTTTATCGGACGGCCGCAGCGGTATGCTTGCCACCCTTTTGATTATCGGGATAGTGGCTATTTGCGAAGGTTGGAAACGATGGGGTTATAAGGCACTCGTTGGTTTAGTTCTCTGCCTTGGCTTAGCCGGTGGATTCATCGCGCTCAATGGTCGTTTTCATCTGCCTTCGCAGTTGACTGACGAGGCCTCCGGTCAGGTGGATCCGCGACTGAGTTTATGGAAGTATACGTACGGATGGATTGAGGAGCGACCCATTTTAGGTCACGGCTATGGGATAGAGGACGCATATATCGCCGGCGCTTTTGCTGATAAGGATGTCAAAACCCATTATATCGATATGATGGCAGCAACAGGTCTGCTCACTTTTGATACTATGGCAGAGGTGCATCCGCATAACACCTTCCTCCTGTTATGGTTAGAGGCAGGTATCTTTGCTCCATTGGCACTGATACTGATTTTTGTACTTGCCTGCCTACTCACAAAAAAAGAAGATCGACTTTATGTCATCCTCTTCTCTTTGGTTATCCTATGGCAGGCGATGTTCGACTCGTTCTGTTCGGTGTTCCAACCTACGGTTGTTTGTTGGTTCCTTCTTTTATGGCTGTGCGCCAACCGCGAACAAACGCGCGCAGTTTAGCCATTTTTTCTACGGAGTCATAGAGACAGAGGCGTTTGAGTATTTTGCGCCGCTGGTGATGATAGTACCTGCGCTCTTGCGGGTAGAGTTGCAACATGCGTTGCATGTTTCGTCCGATATAGAAGTACCGCCACACGGGATGAGGCGTATAGGGATGGTGGAAGAGTCGGGTGAAGTGTTGTCCCTCCCCGAGGCTATGGGTGAGACGGACAGAATTGATACGGACGAGTTGATAGCCTAATTGGCGCACGTGGCAGTTGATCTCGTCATCGACGAGGTCAATAAAAAAGTCCTCCTTGAACCCACCCGTTTGTTGCCAGGCACTGAGGCGCAGCAGGTTGCCCGAGCACATAAAACTATGCATAAGTTCATAGTCTTGCGTGGTGTGAATCTTTCCTCCACAATCGTGATAGGGAGAGAAAAGGGCCACCTTATCCATCGATTCATACTGATTGGCCTTGGCCATATACTCGGCTACGGATTGTTGGTCCCAACGCGAGTCTTGGTCCATGGTAAGCACCCATTCCGCACCCTGTTGCACAGCTTGTTCACACCCTCTATTCAGTGCCCAAGCGATACCTTTATTGTCGGTAGAGTTATCGACGACGATGACCTTACGGACATAGGGTTCGTAGAGGGAGAGGAGTTGTTTTTGTTCCTCCGTAGGGTGATACCAAACAACGATTGCTATGGTATTCGATTTCGTAATCATTCGTATTGGCTGATAATCGGAATCCAGAAATCTCTATATTGGGGTTTACTCCACCCGTGGCAACCGGTAGGTATATTACCTTGGGTTCGTTGCCATGCCTCTTGTGGAGCTAAGTCAAAACTGAATTGCAGTGCCTCTTGGGCAGAAGGATAGGTCCAGTCGGGACGGGTAGCCCAGAAACAATCCTCATTATATTCGCGACAAGTAAGGCTTTTCTGCACCCACGCTTCCATGAGGTCCGCTTGCGTTTGGCAAACATGAGCAAACGATGTCACCTTACGCAAGGAGAAACCGCCATTCCCCACTTTGCCCGCAAAGTCGATGGGTAGGAAGGGTTTACCTTGGATACGGCGCGGCAGGGAACGCAACCACAGAAGGATACGTCCAAGCCCTTGGTATTTGCGCTTGACCAGCCACGGGGCTCCGATATAGTCATAGCCTTTTTTACACCAAGCGTCGAGGTCGTTGCGGAAAAGGAAAGCATCGAGTTGGTAGATGAGTAGGTACTCGTATTCGCAAAAACGCGCATAGAAATCTGCACTCATCATCAAGCGGTTATAGCCTTGGATACCTTCAAAGAAAGAGGCGGAGAAACGCTCCGAATCATACCCTTGCAACGCATGAGGGAGAGTCAGCCCTTCGGGAGCCACAACGAGAATGGTCTCATTAGTGCACAACCGTTGCAGTTGTTTGAGACTACGCTCCTCATCCGCCGTAAGCGTGGAGGTGTAGATAGGTATCACTATGACAAGGGAGTGTTTCATTCCATTACTAATTGAAGGTCCGTATGAGGTAACTTGCGATGGTGCCAATAGCGATAATGGGCATCAAACATCAGTTGATAGCACTGCTCTACATCGGCGTTTCGCCCCTGAGCATACCCCTCGGCTATGAGCCGATACATCGCTTTTCCTCCCCAAAGACGATGGAAGGAGGCACAACCCATCGAAAGACTCACCTTACCCAAGCGCAACCGATTGATATCGACTACCGTAAACTGATTGTTATTATCATAAAGGATGTTGCCCGGCGAATAGTCGAGGTGAAGGATACCGGCCTCGTGCATCTTGGCGGTAAAACGACCAAAAGCACGCATCGTTTCTTCACGCCCTTCGATAACCCCATCTCCCCACTCATATAACATCGCCGATTGGGGAGCTTGATAGGTGACTAAATATGACTCTTTAATAAGGAGACTTCCACACATCAGATACGCTACCGGTTGAGGGGTATCGATGCCCCGTTCCAATAATATCTGCGCATTCCGATAAGCCCGTACCGCCTTGGGTGTGCGGAAAAAGGTATAGACTATACGATTCAAGAACGCAGGTTGGCGATAACGCTTCACTACGTACGATTGCCCATCAGGTCCTTCAATAACGCGAATCTGATTGCGCGCGTCATAGATTACTTCCCCTGAGGAGAAAAACGTCGTAGGCAATGCTTTTACCCAAGCGCTCAAAGTCTTATTTGGACAAACGATTTGCAATGTCGTGCGGATTGATTTTTAAACAACGATAATCGCCAAATCGGCAAGGCTTATTGCCATAAGCGGAGCAGGGGGAACAGGGTAAGTTCAGGGTCACACCATCGTCGAGCGATTGGCCATAGCCCATGAAACCCATCTTAGGATGGGTAGCCCCCCAGACACTGATGACGCGAGTACCGACGAGGGAGGCAAGGTGCATGTTCCCGCTATCCATCGTGAGCATGACGCGTAAGGAGCGCATGATCTCCAGTTCCTCGCTCATCGTATGTTTCCCTACCAATGACACTACGTGCGGGTATTGTTTTTCCCACGCCTCGCAGATACGTTTCTCCTCCTCGCCAAAACCAAAGAGGTAGATGGGTTCCGCACCCTTACTCAGGTCCGCTATCACCTCCGCCATCTTGTCGAGCGGATACACCTTCCCGCGATGCGCAGCGAAGGGAGCGATGCCGATGCCCGATTTGGAGAGTTGAGAGTTGAGAGTTGAGAGTTGAGAGAAGCCGTCTAGTTTAGAGTTGAGAGTTGAAAGTGAGAATAAACGGGCATAGAGGTCTAACATAGACGGGACCGATCCCCGTTTACCGCGCATCAGCAACCAACGGCGCAGGCGAGGTTTGCGAATCCGTTTGACACGTTTGCCGTGCAGGCGGGCTTGGATGTCGATAGCCCTACTCCGCCATACGCTATGAGCATCGAGGACGATGTCGAACTCCTGCCAATCGATGGGCTGCCCATAGGCAAGGAAATGGAGGTTGGCGGGGGCATCCACGAGTAGGGCCTGCATCCGCGGACGGGACAGCAGGGTATAGTCGTTTTCGGGATGGAGCAAGGCGGCTTGGCGTAAGACCGCCACCACCATAGCTACGTCGCCTAAGGCGGATAATCGTATGACAAGCAGTTTTCTCACTTCTTGCCGTATAGGACAGGGTTCAGACTGGGGTCGTTGTACATCTTCATCTGACGATAGACTTTCATGATACGACGCCCTGCCTCGTAGTCGGAGAGCAGTTGGGTGATAGAGGACGTCATGTCGGAGAGTTGTTCCTCAAGTACCTTGAGTTTCTGAGCACATTTGTTATGCTGGTCCTCGCTCACGTCGGTGCGGTTGACCTGTTCGGTCATATGGTAGATCTTCACGTGCAAGATACTGAGACGATCGATCGCCCACGCCGGTGACTCGGTATTGATGCAAGCATCGGGTTGGGGTTTAATGCCATTATATTTCTCCCAGAAATACGAGTCGATACGCTCGACCAGGTCCGTACGGTCCTGATTACTCTTATCGATACGCCGCTTGAGGGCTAACGCTTCCACGGGATTGATTTCCGGGTCGCGAATGATATCCTCCAGGTGCCATTGAACGGTATCAATCCAGTTCTTGAGGTACAGGTCATACTCAATCGTACCGAGGGTATAGGGATTGGGCATGGGAGCATCGACGTCATTGGTTTTGTGGTAATCGACTACGGCTTGACTAAAAATGCCGTTACATAATTGTGCAAAATTCATAATGATATTGTATTAGATTAATTTTCATCTACGACCTTGGTTTTCTTCTTGAGTTCGAAGTCGCGTCCAAGGTAGTTTTTTCTGACGGTCGGGTTAGCTGCCAGTTCTTCGGGAGAGCCGTGGAACAGGATTCGTCCCTCAAACAGCAGGTAGGCCCGGTCGGTAATCATCAGGGTCTCATCCACATTATGGTCGGTGATGAGGATACCGATGTTCTTATCTTTGAGACGCCATACGACGTCCTGTATCTCTTGTACCGCGATAGGGTCAACACCGGCAAAGGGTTCGTCGAGCATGACGAACTTAGGTTCGATGGCCAGGCACCGCGCTATCTCCGTACGACGGCGTTCACCGCCGCTAAGACGGTCACCGAGGTTCGTGCGCACGTGGCTGAGGTTAAACTCTTTGATGAGTTGTTCCACCTTCTGCTCCTGATACTCCTTGGTGAAGTTCGTCAGTTCGAGGACCGAACGGATATTATCCTCAACGGTCATCTTACGGAATACGCTGGCCTCCTGCGGCAAGTAACCGATACCCATCTGGGCTCGTTTGTACATGGGGAAGCCGGTGATATCCTCCTCGTTGAGGAAGATATGTCCGCTATTGGCGGTGATGAGACCCGTGGTCATATAGAACGTGGTGGTCTTACCTGCCCCGTTAGGTCCTAGCAGACCGACGATCTCCCCTTGTTTGAGTTCGATGGAGACATCATTGACAACGGTGCGTTTACCGTATTTCTTATATAAGTGTTCGGTTCTGAGCGTGTCCATTTGCGTTTAGTGTTTGGTGTTGGCGGCTTTGACTTTTTTGTATAGTTCGGAGGCAAAAACGAAGTCGTCGAGGGCTTCGCTTTGGGAATGGAAGATATCGTGGCGCGAGCCTTCCCACTCCTTGTTACCGCCCTTAAGGAAGACGATATGGTCGCCTATCTCCATGATGGAGTTCATATCGTGGCTATTGACGATGGTGCAGATATTATACTCCTCGGTAATCTCGTGGATGAGTTGGTCAATGACAAGGCTGGTCTTAGGGTCGAGTCCCGAGTTAGGTTCGTCACAAAACAGGTATTTAGGGTTCATCGATATCGCCCGCGCAATCGCTACGCGCTTCTGCATTCCGCCACTGATCTCACTAGGCATCAGGTCCATGGCGCGCTCTTGGATATTCACTCGCTGCAAGCAGAAACGGGCCCGTTCTTGCATCTCGGCGGGGGTCATAGAGGAGAACATCTCCAAAGGATACATCACGTTCTCCATCACGGTCATGGAATCGAACAACGCGGAGCCTTGGAAGAGCATACCCACTTCGCGATGAAGGTCGCGAATCTGTTTCTCGTTCATATCGCTTAGGTCGCGACCATCGTATAAGATCTGTCCGCTATCGACCTTATGCAGTCCGATGAGGGACTTCATAAACACGGTTTTACCGCTACCCGACTGGCCGATGATCATATTCACCTGTCCGTCGCGCAAGGTGGTGGTGATATGGTTGAGCACCACGGCCCCGTCAAAACTCTTGACGATATCTTTTACTTCAATCATAGCAATAACTTCGTTAATAATAAGTCCGCAAAGAGAATAAGGATGTTCGAGTTCACCACCGCATTGGTGCTGGCTTTACCGACATCCAACGCACCGCCGTAAGCGTAATAGCCGTAGTAACTACTGCAGGAGGTGATGATAAACCCGAAGACCAGGGATTTGATGATCCCGTACCAGACATAGTAGGGGTTAAAAGCATATTGGATACCGACGATATAGTCCTGGACCGTGATGACGTCGGTGAACAGCCCCACACCCAAGCCGCCGAACAGACCTACCGTAATCGAGATGATTACGAGGAAGGGCATCATCGTAAGCAGGGCAATAATCTTCGGGAAGATCAGATAATTGGCACTATTGACGCCCATGATCTCCATGGCATCAATCTGCTCGGTGATACGCATAGAGCCTATCTCGGAGGCGATGTTCGAACCGATTTTTCCGGCAAGGATAAGACAGAGGATCGTACTGGAGAACTCCAGCAGCAGGGTCTCACGGGTAAGCAGGCCCGTCGTATAGGTAGGCAGGAGAGGGTTCTCGGTGTTGAGCTTGGTCTGAATGGTGAGGATGGCTCCGATAAAGACGGAGATGATGATGACAATCGGAAGGGATTGCAGGCCCTGTTTTTCAATCTCCCGGGCATACTGCCGCCAGAACATCCGTTGCCTGTCCGGCAAACGAAAAACTTTCCCCATCAGCAGGATATATTCCCCAAAATGTCTAATAAAATCTTTCATTTTTTACAATTTTTCTTCATTTTGCTTGCAAAGTTACAAATAATTTTGGATATATGCAAATCTTTTTATATCTTTGCAGTGATTTTTGGTGATTTATGAAAATAATCTCTTATAATTTGAACGGAATCCGCAGCGCAATAGCGAAAGGATTGCTCGATTGGCTCCCCTCCGAGGACCCGGATGTTTTTTGTATTCAAGAGAGTAAGGCGCAGCCCGAACAGATTGATACGATGGCTATGCAAGCCTTAGGGTACCATAGTTATATCCATTCCGCGGAGAAGAAAGGGTATTCGGGTGTTTGTATTTTTTCCAAACGCGAGCCGGATTTGGTGCAAGCGGGTATGGGTCTGCCCCGTTACGACTGTGAAGGACGGGTACTGAGGGCGGATTTTGGGGATTTGACCGTAGTATGCGTCTATATCCCCTCGGGTACGACGGGCGATTTAAGGCAAGAGTTTAAGATGGATTTTCTGGAATCATTCTTGAAGTGGACGAAAGAGTTACGCAAGACGCGGCCGAACCTCATCATCTGCGGGGATTATAATATCTGTCACCACCCCATCGACATCAATCACCCCGAGCGACAAGTGGGTGTATCGGGTTTCCTGCCGGAAGAGCGGGAATGGATGGACCGTTTAGAGGACAGCGGGATGATCGACTCCTTCCGCGTCTTTGATAAGCGGGCGGAGCAATACTCTTGGTGGAGTTATCGGTTCAGTTCGCGCGAGCGCAATGCCGGATGGCGTATCGACTATTTCTGGGTAGCGGAGGATTTGCAATCGCGCCTGAAGAAAGCCGGTATCTTACAGCAAGCCGTTCATTCGGACCACTGTCCTGTCTATATTGAAATCGACTGATGATGAAACAGCGTTTTTTCCTTCTATTCTTCCTGGGTATAGGGTTGACTCTTACCGCCCAACAACGGGTACCGGCCCGTCCGGAACCGGCTGTAGTTATGCAGCCGAATGGCGATTCGTTGACGATTCGGTTGGTAGGAGACGAATGGCATCACCACCGCATGACGGTAGACGGGTATACGGTAGTGCAAGACAAACGCGGTTATTGGTGTTATTGCAAACCTCGACACAGCGAACAGCCCTCCTGTCGCAAAGCGCACGATGAGGGCCAACGTACCCGTTGCGAGCAGCGGTGGTTAGAAAAGCATTTTAAGCATAACGAATGAAGTCACGCCGACACATAGGGTTTCTTATCGGGGGATGCATCCTTCTGCTCCTGTCCACACCGATGAACGCGCAGTTCGTAGGTTCGGGGAGCAGTACGTTCGCCTTCCTTTCCCTACCCGCTTCGGCGCGAATCAATGCGTTAGGCGGTTCAAACGTGAGTATCGCGGATGCCGAGGTGTCGACAGCGATGTGTAATCCGGCGCTGTTAGGGAACATGACGGATAACGTGCTGCAACTCAACTTCACGTATTTTATGCCGGGAACGATGTTCGGGAGTGCTATCTACGGACATAACTTCGGTCGGTCCAAGATAGAGAAACCGTATGTCGGGGAAGGGGAACCGGATAAACCGAATTATTTTGCGGTAGGTATCCACTACTACGATTATGGTAAGATGACCTATGCCGACGAGGTAGGCGTCCCCTACGGTACGTTCACGGCGAAGGACATCCTTATCAACGCCATGTACGCACGCCAGTTAGGAGAGCAGTTTAGGGTAGGCGTATCCTTAAAGCCGATCATCTCGGTGTACGAGCGTTACACCTCTTTTGCCCTCGGGGCGGATGTGGGTGCGCATTTTCAGTTGAAAGACTCCACGTTCCAGATGGGTCTCACCCTACAAAATATCGGTACACAGATCAAAGGGTTTTATTCCCGGGAAGGGGGTCAGGCGTTGGAGATGTTACCGCTGAACCTGCTATTAGGATTGAGTTATCGGTTCCCGCACGCTCCGTTGCGTCTATCGATGACGATTCACAATATCCAGCAGTGGAACTTAGGGTACGAATACACCAATGGTACCATTGACCCCTATACGGGCACGATGGAAGGGACGCAAGTACAGTGGTATGACATGATGTTCCGCCATACGATTTTTGCGGTGGATATCGTTCCCAAGAGTGACCGTTTCTACCTCACGTTTAGTTATAACCACCGCCGCCGCGCCGAGTTAAACCTCAAGGATCAGCGTTCGTTTGCGGGTTTTGCGATTGGCGGAGGAGTTCGTATTTATAAGTTTAATGTAGCGTTCACGTTTAGTCAGTTGACCCGAAACAACTTCACTTATCAAGTGGGTATTACGCTCGATATCAATAGTATGCTGAAATGAACAAAATCATCGTCGCCATTGACGGCTATTCCTCCTGCGGCAAGTCCACCATCGCCAAACAGTTAGCCAAGTATGCGGGTTACACCTACGTAGATACCGGTGCGATGTATCGTGCGGTAGCGTTGTATGCCATAGAGAATCCGGGAAGTCTGGAGAATCTGGAGAGGGAGGACTATCTGGAAAAACATATCGCCTTGACCTATGCCCCGGAGCTCTGCCTCAACGGGGTACCGGTAGAGTCTAAGATTCGTTCGCTGGAGGTAGGGAATATGGCCTCGAAGGTCAGTCCCATCCCTGCGGTAAGGCAGTTCCTGGTAGCGCAGCAACAAGCGATGGGAAAACAGAAAGGGATCGTCATGGACGGGCGCGATATAGGTACGGTGGTCTTTCCTGAGGCCGAACTCAAACTCTTCCTTACCGCGCGGCCGGAAGTAAGGGCACAGCGGAGGTTTGATGAGTTGGTAGCGAAGGGGGAACACCCCGTCTTTGAGGAGGTGCTGAAGGATGTCAACGACCGTGACTATCGGGATACGCACCGCGACATCAGTCCGTTGCGGCAAGCGACGGATGCGGTGGTGATTGATAACTCCGATCTCACGCGAGAGGAGCAGATGCAAACCATTTATGAAATCTTTGACCGTCACTGTTGATACTACGTCGGGCTTCTGTTTTGGGGTGACGAGTGCCATCCAAAAAGCCGAGGAAGAGCTGACCAAAGGTCCGCTCTATTGTCTTGGGGATATCGTACATAACGGACAAGAAGTAGAGCGACTCGCCAAGCAGGGGTTAGAGACGATTGACCGGCAGCAGTTTTGTCAGTTGCACAACGCCCGCGTACTCCTTCGTGCGCACGGCGAGCCGCCGGCTACGTACCGGACGGCCAAACAGAATGATATTGAGATTATCGATGCGTCTTGTCCCGTGGTGCTGAATCTACAAAAACGGATTCGCGAGACCTACGAGAAGACACAGTCGGAGGGCGGGCAGATCCTTATCTTTGGTAAGTCCGGTCACGCGGAGGTCATCGGGTTGCAAGGGCAGACGAACAACACGGCTATTGTGATTGAGAACGAAGCGGACCTGGAGCGAGTGGATTTCAGTCGTCCCATCTACCTCTTCTCCCAAACCACGATGTCCATCGAGGACTTTCAACACCTTGTACATAAAATAGAGGAAAACAGATCCCTACTCCCCTACTCCTCTACTCCCCTACCCCCCTTCATCTGGTACGACACCATCTGCCGCAACGTAGCCCATCGGGTCAAGAATATTAAGCAGTTTGCGGCGCAACAAGATATTGTATTGTTTGTGGGAGGAAAGAAGAGTTCGAATGCAAAAGTGCTGTTTGAGCACTGCAAGCAGGCCAATCCCCGTTCGTATTTCATCGAGAACGAGGAAGACCTGGCTACCCTACCCCTCTCCTCCTCTACTCCCCTACCCCTCAAGATAGGAATAACAGGTGCGACTTCCACCCCGCTATGGTTGATGGAGCGTGTAAAGGAAGCCGTCTATAATCTTCAATGATATGATCAAAACCATCGGCGTCTTAACATCGGGAGGTGACGCCCCCGGAATGAATGCAGCAGTTCGTGCGGTGACGCGCGCAGCGATTAGTAACGGAATGGTAGTCAAAGCCATCTACCGCGGGTACAAAGGTTTGATGGATGGCGAAGTGAAGACCTTCACCACACAGGATGTGAGTGGGATCATTCCTCACGGAGGCACGATCTTGAAGTCGGCCCGCAGTGAGGAGTTTAAGACCGTCGAAGGCCGTCAAAAAGCCCACGACACGCTTATCAGTCAAGGCATTGAAGCGTTGGTAGTTATCGGAGGCGACGGAACGTTCACCGGTGCTCGGATGTTAGCCCAAGAGCATAACGTGCCCGTCATCGGTATCCCCGCTACGATTGATAACGACCTCTGGGGTACGGACGCTACCATCGGTTATGACACGGCGCTTAATACGATTATGCGTTGTGTAGATACTTTGCGCGATACGGCGACCAGTCACGAGCGCGTCTTCCTTGTGGAAGTGATGGGTCGCGATGCCGGTTTCCTCACCCTTAGTGCCGCGATTGCTGCCGGTGCCGAGGCGGCTATCATTCCGGAGAGAGCCACTATCCCCGAGCAGATTGAGGAAGCGATTGGTCAAGGTAGGCGTAAGTCGAAGAACTCGTCCATCGTCTTGGTACAAGAGCACGCGATAGAGGGCGGAGCCCAAGCGGTAGCTAAACTCATTGAGCAGGTGCATCCCGAGTATAGTCCGAGGGTAACGATTTTAGGTCACCTCCAACGCGGCGGTTCGCCTACGGCTTTTGACCGTATCCTGGCCTCCCGTATGGGTGTGGCAGCGATACAGGCGCTCCTCGAAGACCAGCGCAATGTGATGGTAGGACTGCACGAAGACGAGATTCAGTACGTGCCCCTAACGAAGGCAATTCAGATTAAGAAAGACGTGAAGGACGATAAGTGGTCTGCCCTGCAAGTCTTGTCTATTTAAGTTTGCGGATAGGTATCGCCCCATTTATCGACGATCTCGTCCATAAGGGCGAAGACCTCTGCTTTCGTGTCGGCTCTGAGTAGGGTGATGCGCGTTTGCTTAAAGTCATATAATCCCTTAAACACCGGGGATGCGGCGAAATGTCGACGCGAATGCACTATCCCCTTGCGTTCGTCGCCTATCCACTCGATAGACCGCTCGACGTGTTCCTTGAGGATATCGACACACCATTGCATGGAACGAGGGGTAGGGGTGTAGAGGGGTAGAGGAGTAGGGTTCGCAAGATAGTTTTTGATATCCTCGAATATCCACGGGCAACCGAAGGTGGCGCGACCGATCATGATAGCATCGACCCCATAGCGGTCAAAACACTCCTTCGCGCGTTCGGGGGTAGTGACATCGCCGTTACCGATGATGGGGATATGCATGCGGGGGTTGTTCTTCACCTCCCCTATCAGGGTCCAGTCGGCCTCGCCCGTATACATCTGCGCTCGGGTGCGACCATGGATGGCGAGTTCGCTGATACCGCAGTCTTGCAGCTGTTCGGCCAAAGTGACGATGATCTTCTGTTCGTCATTCCAACCCAGGCGGGTCTTGACGGTCACGGGCGTATGGACCGCATCCACAACGGCGCGGGTGATATCGAGCAGTAAGGGGATGTTCTGTAATAGTCCTGCCCCCGCGCCTTTCCCCGCTACTTTCTTCACGGGACAACCGAAGTTCAAATCGATAAAATCCGGATGGGCTTGTTCGACGATCTGTGCGGCCTCAGCCATCGAGACCGGGTCGCGTCCATAGATCTGGATGGCTACGGGTCGCTCCGCATCGCTGATGGTGAGTTTGCGCATGGTTGATGCCACATCGCGCACCAAAGCGTCGGCGTTCACGAACTCCGTATAGACACGATCAGCACCAAAACGCTTACAGAGTAAGCGAAAGGCAGGATCGGTCACATCCTCCATCGGAGCGAGGTATAACGCATTCTTCATTTATCTAATTCCGGATATTGGATACGATGGTGATAGATAGAGATGAGGCGTTCGGTAAAGACCTGACGTATATCTTCAATATCTTTGAAGGAGAGTTGGGTATCCGTAAACTGTTTCTCCGCCACTTGTTGGTCAATCATATCCTTAATCATCTCACTGATGGTTTGTTCGGTATAGGTACTGAGCGAACGGGAACGCGCCTCCACGGCATCCGCCATCATGAGGATAGCCCCCTCTTTGGTGGAGGGTTTGGGTCCGGGATATTGGAACTGCTCCGGCGAGACTTGCTCATTCGGATGGGCATTGGCATAGGTGTTATAGAAATACCGCGCAAGGGAGGTGCCGTGGTGAGAGCGGATAAACTGAATGAGCACCAAGGGCAAGTGTTTGTCTTTGGCTATGGTGACGCCATCCTCCACGTGGGCAATGACGATACGCGCTGCCTGTCGGGGATCCAATTGGTTGAGCGGATTAGCTCCTCCTGTCTGGTTCTCGATGAAGTACTCCGGATGGAGCATCTTACCGATATCGTGATACAGGGCACCGGTACGGGTAAGAAGGGCGTTGGCCCCAATCTTCTTTGCTGCCTCGGAGGCCAGGTTACCTACTTGCAGCGAGTGCTGGAAGGAACCCGGGGCTTTTTGAGCAAACTCCTGGAAGAGATTCGAATTGATGTTGGTGAGTTCAATCAAGGTGGTGGCACTGATAAACCCGAAGAGTTGTTCAAAGCCCATAATCAGGATATACGACAAAGCGATGACCATTACACCGTTGAGGACGATATAGATATAGTTTTGCCATTCGATGGCATGATAACCGGCGGGCGAAAGTAAACAGAAAGTCGTATACCCTATGGCGTACGTAAGGATGACAAAACCTAAGGTGATGGCTACGTGACTACGGCGTCCCATATCGTGCAGACTAACCACGGCAACGATACCGGCTAAGGTCTGTACAACAATAAACTCGATGGGTACCGAAACGGCTAAGGCGACAATCAGAATCGTGAACAGATGCAACACAAACGCCAAGCGCGAATCGAAAAATACGCGCGCGACTACGGGTACAATAATATAAGGAATCAGCAGAATCGGGATAAACCAATAGCGGAAGAAACAGAAAGTAGTAACAATGAGCAATAGGGGTAAACAACTACAAAACAGCACATTGTTCCAATGTTCGAAGATAACCGGTTCGGTCGTATAGAGATAGACAACAAACACCACAACAATGAGGATGATAAGAAGAGAGAGACCAAAATAATGCCACCATTGTTGATAAGACGACACCGATTCGTCCTGCATAAACCGCTTGAGGGATTGGAGAATCTGGTAGGTGTGTTCCGTCACCACCTCGCCCTTATCGATAATCTTCTCCCCCGTTTGCACCACCCCTTGGGTAGGGGAAATAGAGGCTAAGATAGAGGCCTTGAGTTGTTGGGTGGTGATAGAGTCATAGTCGATGTTCGGCAAGAGTTCCTTCCCGAAGGCCTCAAAGGCGGTTTTCGGGGTATATATCTGGTCAATAGGATAGCGACGAGACATCTGATTATCAAGGATGGAGATAAACAGGTAATTGGCTTGCAGCAAGCGCTCCCTACTCTCGTAGGAGATGACGATGGGGTTGGTGTTGGCACTATTGAACACATAACAGGGCGCAAAATCGGATAGTAATTCCGCGCGTTCGGCCGCCAGTTCTTTGTCGGTCTTATAAATAGGAAAATCCTGGGAGGCTGTCAGCAGTTCGTAGCCCCAGGGTTTGCCAATCTCAAAATAGTAGGCAAAAGTATTGTTGTAGCGGGGAAACAGATAGACAATGAGTGCCGCAGCAGCGACAAAAGGTAAAAACTTGAGGATCTTAGCGTATTTCATATCTCTTTACGTAGGGTTTTAAAAAACGTTTCCATGAGTTGTTGGCACTCGTCTTGGCATACCCCTGCCTGCACCTTCGTTTTCGGATGCAGTGCTTGGGGAGCAAAGACGGTATAGCCTTTTTTAGGGTCCGAAGCCCCATAGACGAGTCGTTGCAGTTGCGCCCAACCGATAGCGCCGGCACACATCACGCAGGGCTCTATCGTGACATAAAGCGTACACTCATTAAGGTACTTGCCCCCTAAGGTCTGTGAGGCCGCCGTGATGGCTTGTATCTCCGCATGCGCCGTCACATCCGACAGGGTCTGGGTGAGGTTATGTCCCCGCCCCACCACTCGGTTTTCGCAGACGATGACGCAACCTACGGGAATCTCTCCCGCCTGATAGGCTTGCTGCGCCTCGTCAAGTGCCATATGCATATAATCTATATCCGTCATTGCTCTAATACGTTCCCCACAACCACAATATCCGCTCCTGCTTGCCAAACTTGTTCCACGAGGGCTTTCGTACGCAATCCACCCCCCACGATGAGCCGGGTATGAACGGTTTGCCGAACCGCGGTAATCACCTCTTTGGGCACCGGATAGAGGGCTCCGCTACCGGCTTCAAGGTAGGTGAACTGTTGTCCCAGTTGTTCGCCCGCCAAAGCGGTATCGACGATCGTCTCGATGTCGGTGCGAGCAAGGGGAGTGGTCTCACTGACCCGTTGAACGGAACTGGTAGTACCCCCGTCGATGAGGATATACCCCATCGGATACACAGGGATATGCAGGGCTTGTATCCGCTGCGCCGCGGCCACATGGCGACCGATGAGCATCTCCGCATTGCGACCGGAGATCACCGCCGGTAACAAAAGGGCATCCGCCTGCGGCGACAGTTGGTCGGCATTGCCGGGAAACAACCATACGGGAAGATGCAAGGCCTTGGCCTCTTCAAAGAGGGAAGACGAGGTCAACGTACCCGTACTGCCTCCCACAAACACGAGGTCGGGCGTAAGCCCCATCTGCTGCAACCGCGCTACGCGCTGCGCTAACGAAACGGCGGTTTTATCGGGGTCTATGAGGATTGCTAGTTTTGCCATTGCCAAGTCTCGATGAGGTGTCTTACATCTTTTTCTATATAGTCATATATCGGTGCCAACGAATCGGCATTCGGGGTACAATCGCAATACACGGAACCACGAAAGAAATGGTGCACTGAGTCGGTCACAAAAAACTGGAAGGGCGAAGCCACGTTCCCCTCCAAGGCGAAGAGCATACCATACACCCGCGCTTCGGGATTGGCAAAGGGCTGCTCGGGAATAGCGGTCGCTTGTCCCGCGTGTTTATAAACCAGTTTAAACGCATCATTCGAAAGCATATCCAAATCACCGTGAATCGGATGATACGACCCGTGAATAGTCGTACGCAGCGAAGGATAGACGATATCTATCCAATAGCGTTCCGAAGGTGAGGTATGACGGACCACGTTCGCGTTTCGGGATAAGGCAAAAGTATAGGGCACCTTGGTCTTATAAGACTGATAAGCCGTATCGGGTATCGCAATACGGACATAGCCGTAAGGCTTAGGGACAGTCCCGGTGCTGCACGCACAACAAAACAGAACACAAAGGGGCAATATAAAGACCATTTTAGGCACCATAAATCCTTTTTGCGCTGCAAAATTACAAATAAATCCTGAAAAAAGCAAATTTTTTTTGCAAATATCAAGATATTTCCTTATCTTTGCACGCTAATTTTTAAAATATGCTCACTATCTTCTCTTTTTTGCTGACGATTTCCGTACTGACGAGTCACAAGGTAACGCAGTGCGCCAACATCAGTGTATATATTGAAGATGAAGCCCATAAGACGGTCATCGAATCCTACCGGGCAGAGAATGTGGTGCCCCCCGCTTCCGTAATGAAAGTGCTAACAACGGCAGCGATGCTGGAGATGTACGGTCCGTCTTTCCGTTTTACTACCGCCGTAGAGCACACGGGATCGATTCGCGACGGGGTGCTGCACGGAGACCTGATTATTCGCGGAGGAGGAGACCCTTCCTTAGGCGACTTAAAGATCGGGCAGCAGTTTCACTATCAATGGATTAAAGCGCTACGGCAGGCAGGAATCAAAAAGATTGACGGAGATATCGTAGCCGACATGAGTTTATTCGATGCCGAAGCCCAAAACCCGAATTGGTTGATGGAGGATGCGGGCAATTACTACGCCCCCGGTGTGTTCGCACTCAACTATATGAGCAACACGATGAACATCGTGCTCAAGAGTGGGGAAGTAGGTTCCGTAGCGAATGTGATTCGTACCGAACCCCGAGTAGAGAACCTGCGCGTCATCAATCACGTGAGGTGTACGGATATCACGTATGACGGGGCTTACGTGTATGGCCTCCCCTATAGTAACGAGCGCTATTTGAGCGGGAGTGTACCGTCCAAGCAAGGGCAGTTCGGGGTCAAGAGTGACCTGCCTAATCCGGGCCTGCTATTGGTTGAGCACCTCAAAGCGCGGTTAGAGGAATGTGGTATCCCGGTTACGGGGGAAGCCACCTATCAAGCCGAAAAGAACACACAAAAAGAGCGGCACTTGCTCTTTGAACACGCATCGGATAGTTTAGGTGCCCTTATTGCGCACACGAACATCTATAGCGACAATCTTTACGCCGAGGCAATGTTCCGCTATATGGGACTTAAGATGGGTACCCCCGGGACGATTCACAATAGTTGCGAAGTACTGCGCTCCTTCTGGCAACGCCGTAAGATTGACCTAAGCGGAATGATTATGAAGGACGGTTGCGGACTGGCCCCCCAAGACGCGATTAGCGCCAAGACCTTGGTGCAGGTGCTGGAATATATGAGTAAGAGCAAGTATTACGACGTTTGGTTGCAAAGCCTGCCCATCTGCGGTAAGACGGGTACGGTCAGCAGTTTGCTCTATGGTACCGCCCTGGAGGGCAGAGTATATGCCAAAAGCGGAACGATTGCCGGAACCAAAAACTATGCGGGATATATCTTCCTTCCCGACGGAAGGAAATGGACGTTTGCCGTGTTAGTGAGCAGTGCCGACGGGAAAGCGCAGAAGATGCAAAACATCATACAGGATTATTTGCTCCATGTATATAAAGCAAACAAATAGCACCAACCGACTGATGCAATCCAACTTGAGCCAAGAAGAGGGGTTTTACATCGTAACGGATTATCAGTCGGAAGGGAGAGGACAAGTAGGAACGCATTGGGAGAGCGAACGCGGACAAAACCTGTTAGTCAGTTTCCTACTCCACCCGCAGATCGCCGTCAGCACACAGTTTCGATTGGCTATGCTCACGGGATTAGCCGTAGCGGAAGCGTTGGATAAGTGGTGCAAGGGACAGGGGGCACAATGCACGATGCACAATGCACAATGCACGATTAAATGGCCGAACGATATTTATTTCGGGGATAAGAAAGTAGGGGGGATCTTGATAGAAAACAAGTCGAGACAAGGGCTCGTAAAAGATAGTATCATCGGCATCGGAGTGAATGTGAACCAGCTCACCTTTGTAAGCGATGCTCCCAATCCGATTTCGCTGCGCCACATCACCGGCAAGCAGGAGGATAAAGAGCGAGTCTTACAAGCGATTCAGAAACGATTGCAAGCCCTCAGACCCCTCCTTGAAGATGCCCGCGAACAAGAACTGAGACAACGCTATATAGCCCGATTATACCGGCGTTCGGGACTATACGAATACGAGGACGCAAAAGGTCGTTTTAAGGCCGAATGGGTAGGGATAGGAACCGCGGGCGAGTGGATAGTAAGAACAGAAGACAACGAAATAAGAACGTATTTACTTAAACAAATCAAATTTATATTATGAGATCTATTATCATCACCGGAGGAGCCGGATTTATCGGCAGTCATGTAGTGAGGTTGTTTGTAAACAAATACCCCGACTACCGTATTATTAATGTAGACAAGTTGACCTATGCCGGCAACCTGGCCAACCTGACAGACATCGAGAAGGCCCCCAACTATCGGTTCGTCAAAGCGGACATCTGTGACTTTGACACCATCTATGCTTTAATGCAAGAAGAACACGTGGACGGCATCATCCACCTGGCTGCCGAGAGTCACGTAGACCGCTCCATCAAAGACCCCTTCACGTTTGCCAAAACGAACGTAATAGGAACCCTATCCCTCCTACAAGCCGCAAAACTCTATTGGGAGACCCTGCCCGAGAAGTTCGAGGGGAAACGTTTCTATCACATCTCTACGGACGAAGTCTACGGAGCCTTGGAACTCACCCATCCGCAAGGCATCGAACCGCCGTTCACCACGAAGGCCAGTTCCGAGGCGCACCACTTAGCCTATGGAGAGAAGTTCTTCACCGAGGACCTTAAGTATATGCCCCATAGTCCCTACTCCGCTTCGAAAGCGAGCAGCGACCATTTCGTGCGGGCTTTCCACGACACCTATGGTCTGCCCACCATCGTGACCAACTGTTCCAACAACTATGGTCCCTATCAGTTCCCGGAGAAGTTAATCCCGCTCTTTATCAATAACATCCGTCATCGCAAGCCCCTACCCGTCTATGGTAAGGGAGAAAACGTACGCGACTGGTTATACGTAGAAGACCATGCCCGTGCCATTGACCTCATCTTCCATAAAGGAAAGATTGCGGAGACGTATAATATCGGCGGATTCAACGAGTGGAAGAATATCGACATCATCAAAGTGTTGATTCAGACGGTAGATCGTCTGCTCGGCCGTAAAGAAGGGGAAGACATGGACTTGATTACCTACGTAACCGACCGTGCCGGACACGACCTTCGCTACGCCATCGACTCCCGTAAGTTACAAAAAGAACTGGGATGGGAACCCTCCTTGCAGTTCGAAGAAGGTATAGAAAAAACCGTCCGCTGGTACTTGGATCATCAAGCATGGCTCGACAATATTACCAGCGGAGAGTATGAGAAATACTACGAATCCATGTACGCTAATCGTTAATCGTTCGCATTGCGATACACCTTAGGAGTCATTCCTACGTGTTGCTTAAAGAAACGATTAAAGAACGCTACATTATCAAAGCCCAGCGCGAGTGCTACCTCCTTAATCGGAGTGGAAGTTAACTTAAGCTGGGCTTTGGCGTCGACTAAGATAGCCTCGGAGACGATATCACCGGCCGTGCGTTGGCTGGCATTCCGAATGGTGGCGCAGAGGTGCGGCAAGGTGATATGCATCAAATCTGCATAGTCATTCACATGATGGAGTTTATGGTAGTTCTTCATCACGAGTTGACAGAACGTTTGGTAGATCTCCATCTTACGATCCACCGTACGAACCGCCTCTTCCTCCGTCGTGCTCAGGTCGCGGAAAGCAACGGTAAACACATTATATACGTGTACCATCTTTTCCGTCGTCAGAGCCGAAGGTTGACAATTGGCCGCTTTGAGCAGAAGGGCATATAAATCGATGAGTAACTGACTGCGATCCTGCGCCAAATGCACCACGTTATGTCCTTGATTACGAGGAGCAAGGGAAATACGCGTATTCGTGTAAGAATACTTCTCCAAGAAAGACGAGGAGAAGAGCACATAGTACACCAAAGCATCCTCCGAACATTTCTTAATCTGCAAGAACGAACCCGGTTCTAAAAACAACAAGTCGTGCTCCTTGAAATCGCAAGGAGTGATATTGATCGTTGCCTTCGCCGTCCCGCGCGCCATAAACGCGTACACACCACAAGCAATCTTGCAGGGGAAACGCCCGTATTCGTTCATAATTTTGCCACTGGCATCTCCAATCAAATAATCAATCGGACAATCGAGTAATGGAATGTTTTTTTGTTGCATAACGTAGGATTTTAATCTATTCGGCTGCAAAAGTACAAAAAAAATCTCATATACACAAAAAAATTTTAAAAAATATTTGCATAATCTAAAAAAAAGTCGTATCTTTGCACGATTTTAAACATAAATATATGAAAAATAAATTATTTATTGCATGTTGTCTTGCTGTTTTACCTCTGATCGGGACGCGGGCTCAAGCCATCAAAGACATTGATCCGCTGCCGCGGGTATTAAGTTGGGATGCTGCCCTACCCGAGAAACTGCAAGCCCAATTGGAGAAGTTCAAAAAAACGTTAACTAAGAAATCTTCCCGTCAACCGGTTATCTCCTCCGCGATCGTAGAAGAGGTGCAAGGCGGGCAATACCACTGGGTACTACCCACGTTCACGATTAGAAACACTTCCCACGGGCATGAGTTATTAGAAGTCGGATTGGGTAAATTTAATGCCAAGCGCGATCGCCTCTCTTCCGCGATGATTGATACGAACAACCGTATCCAGATCCTGAATCAGCGGCGTCAAATCTGCGATCCCGCCTTGTTCGAATTTGCGATGGAACCCAATGGTATGCACATGGAAGGCAATATGATTATCATGGATGCCTTCTTGCCCGAGGTAGTAGCCGGAGCGGTTCCTTTGGAGCAAAAGATTACCGTCAAGCACAAGGAATCCGGACTCACGTATACATACGACGTGAACCTATCGTTCCCCGATAGTGCTGCATGGCACTCGCTGAGCAAAGAGATGGTCTTTATGGCCTATCCCGCTGCCGCGGATACAAATGTCGTGTTAGCCTATAACCGCACGGATAAACAAGTAATGTTTGTGCAGTTGCCCTTCAACATCTACGGCAGTGGTCTGGACGGAGCCGACGGTCGTGACGGAACCAAGGGACGCAATGGTAGCAACTCCTACACATATAAAGATAAAAATGGCGTCATGCACACCAAGAGCGGTACCTGTGGTACAGCGGGCGGCAACGGCACCGATGGCGAGGATGGCGGCAATGGAGGTAGCTACTTGATTATCTTGGACGAGAACTTAGTCGCTAGCAAAGGCATCGCAGAAGTCATCACTTGGGTGGATGGCGGGAAAGGCGGCCAAGGCGGTAAGGGCGGTAAAGGCGGAACCCACGGTTCGGGTAGCGGTTGCTCCGGTAAAGCCGAAGATGGTGCCAATGGTAAGAATGGTAAGAATGGCAAGAACGGAGATTACCTCTATGTAGTAACGAATACAACAAACTTGAAAAATATCTTTATACCGCTATGAGAACAATGAAACACTATATTTTACTCCTTAGTGCATTGCTACTTTGGATGCCGCTGCAAGCCAAAACGACGGTAGGAGCCTATTATCGTAACTCAATCACGTCTATGATGGTCTATCACCCGGAAGACGAGTTCGGATATGACGTGTTTAAGATTTTTAAACGCCTGCCGAGTTTGGAGAAATACGATAACCACGATATCCAAGTCCGCGTCATTGACAACTCCTATATATCCGGAGTCAAGGGCTCGTTCAGCGGATTAAACAAACAAGTCTATGGTCAAAGTATGGTCTTAAC
This sequence comes from uncultured Bacteroidales bacterium, assembly GCA_937901025.1. Lineage (GTDB taxonomy): Bacteria > Bacteroidota > Bacteroidia > Bacteroidales > Paludibacteraceae > Colicola. The sequence goes on along the minus strand of CALCGR010000124.1, from coordinate 9,697 downwards.
CGCCGAAGAAAAGGAAGCGAACGGGCAAGCCATCTTAGCGGTCTTAGAGAAAGGCGATGTGGCCAAACGTATGATTGCCAAATGGTTTAACCTTACGGGTGACAGCCTACAAAATAGTTATTTCAACACACAACTGCTCGAGGATCGTTTAGACTATAACACCTCCGTTATGGATGCCGAGAAAATCAAATACACCATCGAAGGACGCGCCGCCTTGCAGGACGTGAGCGAACAACTGATTGAGCATTCGTTCGTTTTGGTTAGTGACATGACGTATATCACCGCCGAAAACCGTGCCGATGCCACCAAAGCGACCTTTGCCGTCTTGGGCGGCGTAGCCGATGTACTCTTAGGCGGAAATGCCGGCAGCAACTTGGCGGGTGTTGTCGGAAGTATCGCGGATAAATTCACCGGCTTTAAGGTTATGACCCATACCTATTTATATCAAATAGAGTGGAACGATAGTTTGATGAACGAGTTTTATGTACGTTATTTCACCACAACACCGGACCCCGAACGCATGCGCGCTTTTTGGGAAGACAAGACATCTTTCCATCTCCGTTATTTAGGGGAAGAGTCCAGCGTATTCGAAAAGACGGAAGTCAAGGGGAAATATAACAGGACCCAATTGCTGGAATTCATTACCGCTCGCTCCATCGATAAGAACGTAGCCTCCTTGCAAACCAAATACGAAGACTTCCGTATTAAATCGCCCATCACCGCAGTCGAATATGCGAAGAACGGCAAGATATCCGGCTATCGCGCTCTCATAGGCGAAAAAGAAGATGTCACTCCCACCTCCACTTTCGAGGTCCTCGAGCCTTCTCTGGAAAATGGTAAAATCGTGTATCGCCATATCGCTACCCTCAAACCTGCCAGCAACCAGATCTGGGATAACCGGTTTAATGCTCTCATGGAAAACAACGTGGATGTGAGCAAAGAGGGAACGCTCTTTAAAGTCGTGGGCAAGAATGCACAACCCATCGAAGCGGGAATGTTACTGAGATTACTCAAACAAAAATAATAAACTTTTTTAACGAAAGGTATTCAAATGAAAAAACTTCTCTTATTTGCAGCGATGTTACTTCCTATAGTAGGGAGCGCTGCCACAGCCTCTAAGAAGGCAGACAAAGAAACTAACCAAATGCGTTACGAACTACAAGCCTCGTTAGGTCAAGCTCCCGAAGGCAGCGCAATGGTTCGCGTATGGACGTACTCTAAAAAAGCGAATGTAGCTACCATGCAAGCAGGCAAGAATGCCATTCATGGCCTACTATTCAAAGGCTATCCCTCTTACAACGAAGGCAACAACCGCATCGTAGGTCGCGACGCCATGATTGCTGATCCTATGGTTCAACAAACGAACAAGGCTTATTTCGACGCCTTCTTTGCAGATGGCGGAGATTTCCAACGTTACATCAGTTTCATCGGAAACGGCGAAGCTGACCAAATCCTCAAAGTAGGCAAAGAGTACAAGGTTGCCATCACCGTTGTCGTTCAAATCGATGCTCTTCGCGAGCGTCTGCAAAACGATGGTATCATGCCTAAGGATGAGATCAAAGGTAAGATGCCTATTGTCATGGTTGTTCCGTCTGCCAGTTGGTGCCACCAACTCGGTTACGAAGCCGATGGCCTGCCCGACTATAACAAGGCTTTGTTAGAGAACCAAGACTTAACGCAAGCCATCACCACCGTTTCGGTTCGCTTGAACCAACGTGGTTTTGAAGTGAAAGACCTCAAGTCTGCTCTTCGTACCTTACGCCAAGAGGAAGCGGAAGAACACGCTATGGTAAGTAAATTCGAAGACGCTATTGCCGAGACTCCGGTAGACCAATTACGTCGTACTGCAAAAGCAGACATCTGGATTGAGATTGACTGGAAAGAAAATGAGATGAAGGGCGGTAGCCAAAAGAGCATGACCTGGAGCATGTCCGCCATCGACGCCTATACGGACTTCGTCATCGGCGGCGTTAGCCCCACCACTACGGGCGCTACCTATACCTCCACCTTCCAACTGCCCATCATGATCGAGAGCGCTATTCAAGGACAGTTTGATCCGTTCTGCAATACCGTTATCAATTATTTCCGCAACTGCGAGAAACAAGGCCGTGCCATCAAACTCAACATCCTCACGTGGGAGAACCTCGTGGACGGCGTCATGACGGAGATCGACGATATGGAAATCAGCGAGATCATCGAGAACTGGCTCGGAGATAACACCGTTAACGGGAAGTTCGGTACCCCCGACATCTCTCCCTCGGGCACGCGTATGGTGATCGAACAAGTGCGTATCCCTCTGACCAATGCCAAGGGTCGCGACTTGTCGCCTGCCGCTTGGGCTAAAGACCTGCAGAAATGGTTAATGAACGAATATGATATCGAATCCAACCTCTCCACCAAAGGCTTGGGTCAAGTACAATTAATCTTAGGAGGGAAATAATATGCGTAAATTATTATTAGTTCTATTTTTAGGTAGCACTATCTTAGGCACCGCTTGTGCTGCAACCAAAGTGCTCGATCGTTCGCAACGTACTACCCCGAAATGGCTTTATGGTGTAGAAACCGGGTATCTCATCGTTTCAGCGGAAGCGGATGATATCGAAACCGCAAAAACGAAGGCAATGACCATCGTTAAACAACAAATCGTGAATGCCATCGCGGAGAACGTACACGCCACTAGCGCCTTGCAACGGGAAGAGACCGAAAACAACGGCTTATTCTCCACCATGGAGATGTACTCGGATATGGTTGAGACCGAGAGTGCTAATATCCCGTTCTTAAAGCAAGTGACCCTTGCCAATGCCTCGGAATACTATTGGGAAAAGATTCGTGACAACAAGAAACACGAGTTCTATCGCTACCACATCAAGTATCCGTTCTCTCGCCTCGACCAACTGAAGATGGTGGATGAGTTCGAACAACAAGAGGCTGCTATCAATAGCCAACTCGATGCGTTCCAAAAAGACGACTTCTCTTCCTACACTTCCGTAGAGCAAATGGTTGCCCAATCTACCGCCTTACGTACCTTCCAAGCATCGTTGATGGAGCGGGACGCTCGTCGCTCCACGTGCGATAAGATATTAAGAGGTTATAAACAATACATCGAACAACTCACCATCCAAGCCGACCAGGTAACCCGGGAAATGACCACGTATCATGTTTACTTTGGTGACCGCCAATTGACGTGTAACATCAAACCCTACCTCCGCACCAAATGCTTGGAGCGAATGAACTTCCAACCCACCGAGGACGGCGGCAAGGTGACCTACGATTACGCCCCCTGCGAACAAACAACCGAAAAGATCTATATTGATATTACGCTTACTGTGTTAGGCAAAAAAATCAATAATCGATTTTATATTAATTAACCCAATTGTTTAACTAACTATTTTTTACTATTATGAAAAAAATCGTTATTTTATCTCTCGCAGCTATCGCTTTATTAGCTGCAGGTTGCAAATCGAAATCTACTGCCGTTAAGGGCGAAGTAGAAGTAACTGTATTATGCAGTGAGTTCAAAACCGACAAACAAGCTATCCGCGCTACCGGTAATGCTGTTTCGCCGAACATGCAAAACGCAAAGGACAAAGCCCTCGCAGCTGCTCGTCGTGAACTCGCTACCAGCATTAGCACGAACATCAATCGTGTATTGGAAAGCTTCTCTACTTCCTATGACGAAGAGAATGCAGCTTCTTTCCAAGCTCGCACGAAAGATCTGACCCAACAAGTTACCACCCAAACCATTAACGGTAGCTACGTTGAGTGCGACAAGATCACCAAGACCGTCAACAATGATGGTTCCGTTGTTTATCGTTCCTATGTTGCTGTATCGCTGGGTAACGATAAGATCATGGAGATCGTTGAGCGTCAATTCAAGACCAACGTAACCGAAGAGGAAAGAGCTCGTACCGACTTCGAGTATGAGAAATTCAAAGAGACCTACTACAAGGCTCTTGAGATGGCTCAATAAGCATGAAGTTTAACCAACTTTTCATCATCTTGTTTGCATTAGTGCACCCCTGGGTGTGCTATGCAAACAAGATTTTTTGTAAGTCCGAAGCCATCTCTTTTGAGATGAGTGACGCACGCGACTTTGCCACTTCCGAAGCCACGGAGAAACTGCAAATTCGCTTTCAACCCGTCTTGGAGAATATCGTAGATAACTACTCCGATAAATCGGGTAAATTCTCGTTAGATAGAGAAAACCTACTGAAAAAAATAACGCATTCCGTCTTCTCTACTTATCGCACCACGGAGCAAAAACTGTCCAAATTACGCAAGGATGGTACCGTACAATATTATGCACTGGTAGAGACCTCCATCCAAAGCGAACGATTAACCACAGCCATGGACATCTATGTCCTACCCAGAGCAGGGGAGAACCGACGCGCCCACGAGCGCAAACTGGCACAACTCCAGAAAATAATCGAAGCCGAGTTTGAAGCCGCCAATATCCTTAGCGGCGATGCCGAGCCTTCAAAGCCAAATCGTAAGCGGTAAGATAATACCGGAAGAACTCCTTCCACTCCGCCTTCTTAGATAGATCAGCCGCCTGCTCGCGCGCTTTTTCCATTTCTACTTTGGTCGCCTTAACCGCCTTTGATAAGGTAGTAACGATGGCATCGATGACCATAGCATAATTGCTATCGGTACGCTCCACCACGGTCACACCCTGCATCGTGCACTCTGCACTCTGCACTCTGCACTCCTTCTCCGCCCACGCACCAAAGCCCGAAAGTGAAGTAGTGATCGTCGGTACGTGAAAAGCAATCGACTCTAAAGGGGTATACCCCCAAGGCTCGTAATAACTGGGAAAAACGGACATATCCATACCGATGAGTAAATCGTAATAGGACAACCCAAAGACCGGATCATGTCCATCTAGATAATAGGGTACAAAGAGAATCGTTACGCGCCCCATCTGAATCTTAGGTTGGTCCAGATAAGGCACCATCACAAAAGCGACTACGGAACGTTTTGCAGTCAGTGTCTCCCCCAATTGTTTCATCGAATCCAGGAACACGTCGATACCTTTATTCTTCCATTCTTGCCGTCCGGCCGTACAAACGAAGAAAGGATTCGTACCCAACGTCACCCCTTGCGACTGAGCAAAAGCGGCTAAGGCTTTGCGCGCACGCGTACGCGATTTATTAAAGGAAGAGGGAGACGGCACGAAATCGGGTTCAAACCCATTAGGTGTCACCACATCCGGACGTTTATCCAATAACTGCTCGCACTCGCGAGCGGTGATATCCGAAACCGTCGTAAAACAATCTGCCCACTTCGCCGCCATCTTCTCTACCGAATGCTTGGAAACCATATTCAGCTCCTCCGCCATCTGGTCTCCGTGATACCCCATAAAATTGTCATAGAGCGGCTTACCATTTCCGGCTATCGAGCGACCAATACCGGTGGCGTGGGTCGTAAAGAGGGTTCCTATCTTTGGACAGCGCTTGCGTAAGAGGAAGATAGCAAACGCTGTTTGCCATTCATTAGCATGCGCCACCACTGTCTTCTTGGTTTCTGTCTTATCAATCCAACGATAAAGCGTCTCCATCACCAATCCGGCAGCGAAACCGAAGAGACAAGACTCGTCATAATCACCATAGGCGGCGTGACTCTGTACCCCGAAATGCTGCCAAGCCCACCCGAAAATCTCATTCTTTTGATACCATAGCGGCGCAAAATCAATGAGGATAGCTATCGGCTTACCGGGTACATTCCAACGACCTACACGCACCGAACACAGCGGATGCGGAATCGTCTTGATAAACGCGCGCCAACCGGTAAGTACCTTCTCGTCGGGAATAAAATATTTATTCGACTGTTCATGCAAGTCGGGCCCGAAAAAGATTACTTTATCCGGGCATAACGCCTGCATCGAACGCGCTTTGGTCGAAAGCACGGCATAGATACCGCCTACTTTATTGCAGACTTCCCAACTGGTTTCAAAAATATAATCGGGTTTAACCATCTTAGTAACGTAATGTTGTATCAATCGCGAGACGCATCACCTCGGGTTGTAAATTAATCACTTCTATCTTATCTACATCAAACTTATTATCGATCTGTTCTACCAACGGCATAAAATAGACTGCCTCAGCCGTAGCCCAATATATACGCTCGGCACCGGTCACATCATCCACCACAACGGCAGACACCGGCTCCCCGCAAATCGGTTGCAGGTGCTGACCATTCAAATTGGCGACGTAGAAACCATCCTCCGTACGGAAATACACCTTATTTCTTCCCAATCGAAAACCAATCATCGAAGGCAAAATTTCCTGCAATTCCGATAATTTGAACGTTCGTCCATTATACTCTTGTATCGTATCTTGCACCTTGTCTAAAATATCCATCCCTTCCTGATACGTGAGAGGCGACACAGCTTCCGCGCGCTCTTGAATCTCGCGCTCAAGGAAATTATAAAACAGCCGTTGCCGCAAATAGGTCTTGTTTTTGTCAAGCATCAGCAGCGCCTGTCCCTCACGATTATCCACCTCATATACACGCGTGGTATCCCACGATTGGCCGTGCTGCTCCAAATGCATCTTTATTTTCGCCGTACCGTGGCTCGTGAAATAGACCTTATAAATACCTGCCGTCGAATCTACCACCTCATAACCTACTCCCTCAATGCTCCAAACAAATTTCTGGTCATAGAAATTGGGATTATACACCTGCGCCGTAAACGTGATATCATTAAAGATAGAAATCTCCTTGTCCTCATAATCGCACGCAAACGTAGGGATGGTATCGACCACCGTGATATTATGGTAGGCAATCCTATTCTTCTTTTTATCCTTATCGGCCTGTAACGTAACTAGGTACGTGCCGGGAGCCTTATATACGTGGGTAGCACTTTTAGCTGTACTGACGGCCGCATCCCCGAAACGCCAGAACCAATCGTCACCGCTTGACGAGGTGTTCGTGAACGTCACCGTCTCTCCGGCCCGAGGATGGGTAGGTGTCATCGTAAAATCAATCGTTACTTTCTTGCAACCCGTCAACGTAAGCGCGGATAGCAGCAAGAGTGGTATCCAATGTCTCATAATCGAACCAATGTATTTCGTTATCTCTATTCCACCACGTCATCTGCCGCTTGGCATAATGCCGGGTGTTTTGTTTTATCATCTCAATCGCCTTCTCCCTATCATATTCCCGCCACTCGCGATAACCCACCGTCATCAAGCTGTTCGGGACTTCCCCATCCTGCATCGTGCATTGTGCATTGTGCACCTCTTCCTCTAGCCCCTCTGCCACCATTTGATCCACGCGCCGGTTAATGCGCTCATACAGTTCGGCGCGGTCACGTTTGAGGCCAATCTTCACCACTTGCCAAGGACGGTCTTTGCGGATAGCCGTTCGGCAGGTCGAGAAGGGGCATCCCAAGACCTTGCTTACCTCAATACAATGCATCAGTCGTTGCGGGTTTTGCCGGTCCACTTGCTCCCAATAATCGGGGTCCAAGGCCTTCACTTGTTCTTGCAGCCATTGTAATCCTCCTTTTTGATAACCCTGTCGTACTTCCGCCCGTATCGCGGCCGGAACGGACGGGATATCGTCCAGTCCCTTGCAAACGGCATCGATATACAGCATACTTCCTCCACTGACAATCGCCGCAACCGAACGCGGGCACTTACTTTCGTTATCCAATACCGCTACGGCATCCCTTTCAAAATCCCCGGCATTATAGTCCTCCGTCAAGTCTTTCGTCGCTACAAAATAGTGCTTCACACTCGCCAATTGCTCTTGGGTAGGAGCTGCTGTTCCGATGGGAAGATCGCGGTAGATCTGACGCGAATCCGCGTTGAGGATAGGACACTGCCAATCCTTAGCTAAAGCAACGGCCACCTCGCTTTTGCCTACTCCCGTAGGTCCCACGAGCACCACCACTATGGGCTTAGAACATCGTGCCATCCTCAAAACTGAGGTCTTGGAAACCTTCGCTATCGAGGTCTTCCATATCGAATTGGCTGTCGCCGTAAAAGTCTTCGTCTAAACCTAAATCGCCCTTGCCATCCTTGCCCAGAAGAGCGTCAAGGTTATCCACATCCTTGAGTTGAGGGGGAACAGTTCCCTGCTTCTCTACGCATTCTACGCCATTCATCGTGCCGGGCTTGATTTCCTTCAGAGAACCGAAGAAATAACGCTCAAACATCGGGTCAAAGATATAAATAAGGCGTTGTCCCTGCTCCTCCATAAGATCGCTAAGGCGAGTCTCGTTCATGACCATATTGTCGTACTCAAAACTAGAATCCATCTCCACGAGGGTTACCTCCTGCTCCTTCTCCCAGTGGTCGTTGCACATAAAGAAAGAGGTCATCTGGTCATCCGGATAGTTGACGGACTTCAGGATAGCTTCGTGCAGTTCCAAGAACGTAGCTTCACTATCGGCCTCAAACACGCGACGGAATCCGTCGCCCTCATCGCAAGAAAATGCAATCTTGTAAATCATAGTTGTATTGTTAAAAACCTTTGCGACTGCAAAGGTACGGATTTTTTTTCAATTTTCCAAATATTTTTGCAGATAAATTTGCGTATGTCGAAAAAAATCCGTAATTTTGCAGCACAAAACTGCAAAACCAACTCATTATCATTATGAAAAAAGGATTATTCATTACTGCTTTACTCGTTTTTGCGAGTGTGTCATTGTGGGCGGAAGATTACCCCTACGTATTACGCCATTGCTTAGTCGGAGATACCATCGCTACGCTTCAAGAAGCGGGCAGATCGTCTCTTCTTGCCGTTGAAGCCGATCTAACGGAAGATGTCAATAAAGTGGAAGTCGTCCAACGAATTAACAATTTTTCGGTTGCTTGGTATGGTCCTAAATGGAAAGATTATTCTAGCTTTAAATCCGACGAAAACGGCTATTGTTGGTGGACGTGCCCTGAACTCAAAGAAGGAGAATCGAGGCAAGACACATTAGCCAGCGGTAGTGGCACAAGCAACCATATCGGTATTATCATTGCCAAAGGCAAATATCGTTTCTCTATTGATTATAGCGATAGGGATGCTTCGAAATTCATTATTGAGAGACTGCCCTCAGCAGCATTATACACCGTTCGGAACAAAAACAAAGCGACCAAGACGTGGACTGACAATCAAATGCTGATTCGATTCAATGACAAATATTACAATGCCTTGGGCATTTGTGTGAAATAAACAGGACAAAAATACACTTTTTTGAAGAAAAATGCAAAAAAATTTGCACATATCAAAAAAAAGCAGTACTTTTGCAGCCGATTTCCGAAAAGTCGGAGATTAGGTCCATTAGCTCAACTGAATAGAGTACCACACTACGGATGTGGGGGTTGCAGGTTTGAATCCTGCATGGATCACAAAAAAAGCAACGCCGAGGCGCTGCTTTTTTCTTTTTGTAAAGGGTTGGATTAAAGTCCCTTCTTTGCTTTCTCGGCAATCGCCTTGAAAGCTTTCGGCTCGTTCATTGCGAGGTCGGCAAGAACCTTACGGTTGATTTCGATACCTGCTTTCTTCAACGCACCCATCAATTGGCTGTAGCTAACGCCCTCTAGGCGGGCAGCCGCATTGATACGTTGAATCCACAAAGCGCGGAATGTACGTTTTTTGTTCTTACGATCGCGATAAGCGTAAAGGAGACCTTTCTCCCAGGTGTTCTTGGCGACAGTCCAAACGTTGGCACGGCCACCAAAGTTACCTCTTGTGAGGCTCA
>CALCGR010000123.1 GCA_937901025.1 uncultured Bacteroidales bacterium | reverse complement strand
GAATGAATGTAAAAGATTTCTGGAGTTTTATTGAAGCTAACCAAACTTTAGATAAATTATCAAAAGATCAATTTGTTAGAAAATGTTGATAAAGATATCTTAGAAAAAGTCAAAGAAATTACAAGGAAAAATATTGATTGGTTTTACATAGTTGCACAAAAAACCGATTCGGTCGGAACCCCTATAGATCGTATGCAAAATGAAGAATTAACAAATAAAAAAGATAAAAGAAGACGAACAACATCTCCACCATCTGAGCGGTGTGGATGCTTTCATGCAAAATGACACGTTCGCTTAGCCTAGAAACATATGATTTTCGGACAAACAACAATCCGAAAAGGTTGATGGCTATAAACCCTTTCGGCGGTAATATTTTATTTACAAAGATTTTCATTTTTAAGAAGCGATCTACAACTGTCCCGCCTCCACTAAGGTGATTACACGTTCAACGATTCTATCATCCTCGTTATTAGGGTCATATGTCGTTTTCAGATTCGCGCCGAACATTTTCGCGAAACCCTGCCAAAAGACCGCGCGGAAACCTCCCCTGAATTGTTTGATCAACTGATAGGAGGTTTTGTCACACTGACGATCCACCAAACGAATCAACATCTTTCCTTGAGACAATGTGAATTTCTTCAATATCGGTTTATACGTTTCAAGCAGCTCGTCCTCCTTATCCTCCATATACTTCTTACGCGCCTTATCATTAGGCAAAGCCGCCATATCCCTGTCGATATCCACCAACATCTTTGATATAAGCTTCGCATATGGCAACGTCTTTTTCACGTCGCGCACCGTCTTCCAGTAGAATTCCTCTTCCTTCTTGTTGCGGAAACGCTCGCGGGGATAGATAGTGATGGGGTTAAACACCAGCATCGCCAGCGTGTCGCCTGTTGAGGGTTCAATGAAGTGATACATTCCAGCCCACACGTCTTGCAGTGCCGACGGAACCTCAATAGTGCTCACCGCATCCTGCGCATGAGCACGCCCCGGAACCACCAGCCAGCAGAGCACTGTCAATATTAGCATCAAGCGTTTCATCACTTCAATTTTTGTGCGAAAATACACCAAAGATTTAATACAACCCACAAAAACTAATATAAATAGTGTTAAAACCCCACAATATCCCCATTACACCTATATTATATATAACAAGTTCTATTGCATATCACAACAACCGCCCTCTATCACTGCACCTGCGATGCCTCTCCCCAGCCATGCGCCCGCCTCAGCGTTCCATGGGTGGCGTTCGGTTGTCGCAGGCACTGCCTGCGATGCTCCCATCCTTCGCCTGCGATGGCCCTTTGTGCCTGGCTTTTGTGTGGTATAATATCTTTAACAATTCTTTAACACTTTACTATCACACTATCACACAACGCATTACCTGTCGTTCAACAAAAAATCCCGAAAAAAATCTCAAAAAGATTTTGCCAGTTCAAAAACTTGTTGTAATTTTGCATCGTTTTCGCGCTGAAACATGCGCGGAGGCTTAAAAATGAGAGATCATTGAAATGCTTTGCAACAACGTAGTACAAGGAGACGAGTAGCAATACAGTCTCCGTCAAGATTCTTGACAGGTACACCTGATAAACAATAAAGGCAGCATCCATGCCGGGCAACAGCGGAGTCGTTCTTAAATTAATTCTGAAAAGAAAAAAGACAAGATACAACAACGAAGAGTTTGATCCTGGCTCAGGATGAACGCTAGCGACAGGCTTAACACATGCAAGTCGAGGGGCAGCGGGAAGAGTAGCAATACTTTTTGCCGGCGACCGGCGCACTGGTGAGTAACACGTATGCGACCTGCCCTCCACAGGGGGATAAACCAGGGAAACTTGGCCTAATACCCCATATACCACCGAGCTGCATGGCTTGGTGTTGAAAGATCCGTCGGTGGAGGATGGGCATGCGGCGCATTAGCTAGTTGGCGGGGTAACGGCCCACCAAGGCGACGATGCGTAGGGGTTCTGAGAGGAAGGTCCCCCACACTGGTACTGAGACACGGACCAGACTCCTACGGGAGGCAGCAGTGAGGAATATTGGTCAATGGGCGCAAGCCTGAACCAGCCATGCCGCGTGAAGGATTAAGGCCCTATGGGTCGTAAACTTCTTTTGTACGGGAGCAATAAGGCTTACGAGTAGGCCGATGAGAGTACCGTACGAATAAGCATCGGCTAACTCCGTGCCAGCAGCCGCGGTAATACGGAGGATGCGAGCGTTATCCGGATTTATTGGGTTTAAAGGGTGCGCAGGCGGCGCGTCAAGTCAGCGGTCAAATCCCGGGGCTCAACCTCGGTTCGCCGTTGAAACTGCCGTGCTCGAGTTCGTGCGAGGAGAGCGGAATGCGTGGTGTAGCGGTGAAATGCATAGATATCACGCAGAACGCCGATTGCGAAGGCAGCCCTCCAGCACTGGACTGACGCTGAGGCACGAAAGCGTGGGTATCGAACAGGATTAGATACCCTGGTAGTCCACGCGGTAAACGATGATAACTAGCTGTTCGGCGCGATTGAGCGCTGAGTGGCACAGCGAAAGCGTTAAGTTATCCACCTGGGGAGTACGCCGGCAACGGTGAAACTCAAAGGAATTGACGGGGGCCC
>CALCGR010000122.1 GCA_937901025.1 uncultured Bacteroidales bacterium | reverse complement strand
CGTCTGCCGGACGTTATTTAGGACCGATGCCGGTCAATCATAGATAGGCTATTCTGTTAGTATCTTCCTATTTTCAACATCTTCTAAAATGCACATTTGTTGTTGGGCGATTTGATTTAATTTGAGTAATCGTTCTCTTTGTGGCATTTCTTCATTGATGAATAAAGCATTTAATCCTGCTTGATGTCTAAACCCCTCGAATTCGGTGGGTTTAAAATTTCTTATTGTCCTCACTGTTTTACATCTCGTGAGCGATGGGCAATTTCCGTCTGCCGGACGTTATTTTAATTGCTTCTTTCCAAAAACATCCGAGTGAGTCCCTGTGGTAATCATAACCATAAGCAACTCGCTATCGTGCTGCTCCCAAAATAAAAGCCAATCAGGCTCTAAATGACACTCCCACATATTATTACCTTTCGCTCCTTTCCACTTATGAGGAGAGTAAGATGCCGGAAGTGTCCCTGTTTCTTCTAACAAAGACATTGCAACGCGCAATTTGGAAATGTCGTATCCCCGCGAAATACAACGTACAACTGCTTTGTCAAACTTTTTAGTAGTGGCAATTGTATATCTCATTTCGCATCAAATTGCTTAAAGTAGTCGTTAACACTATTCCAACGAGTAATTTTGCCCGCTTTAGCCTCTGCCATTGCCAAGTCTAACTCATTGGGAGTTTTCTTTACTAAAATACTTTGTACGCCCTGAACTCGTTTGAGTAAACGACGAACATCTCCGGCAATTGCGATATCGCTCAAATTAATGGTCATTTGAGCGGGTTGAGGAGGGATTGTTGCTACCATAGCCATAGTTGTTTCCTTTCTTTTTGCAGTTTTGCGCTGCAAAAGTACAAAAAATATTTGACATATGCAAATAAATTTGCACATTTTCTTGCGTATGTCGCAAAAATGTTGTACCTTTGCAGTCGAAAATAGTGTAGCATATGGATACAACAACGATTATTACTGCCATCTTGGCTCTGATTGCCGGTATCGGCATTTTCCTCATTGCCTGCCAAATGATGTCCTCCAACCTGGAATCTGCCAGCGGCGATCGTCTCAAAAAACTCTTTGCCAATACCGGCCGTAATCGCTTACTAGGGGTCGGAATAGGAGCCTTAGGTACGGCTGCCATCCAATCCTCCGGCGCAACCACCGTGATGGTCATCGGTTTCGTGAATGTAGGAATCATGTCGCTCACCCAAGCGGCTACGATCATCTATGGCGCGAATATCGGTACTACGATTACCGCGCAAATCGTCGCCTTAGGCTTGAGTAGCGGCACAGGCTTGAGTACTACCGCCATCTTTGCGGCCTTTGCCGGAATAGGTGCGTTTATCTCCGTCTTTGCCAAAAAAGACAGTATCAAAACCATCGGAGGTATCTTAGCTGGCTTTGGTATGCTGTTTGTCGGTCTGACGATGATGTCCGGCTCCATGGCGGATTTTGCCCAATTGGATTCCGTCAAACAATTCATTGCCCGCATCAGTAACCCGTTGCTGCTCGTCTTAATAGGAGCTGTGTTTACGGCGATTATCCAGTCGTCCTCCGTGATGACTTCGGTGGCGATTACCATGGCGGTAGCCGGACTCATCTCCCTTAATCAAGGTATATACATCACCCTCGGTTCCAATATCGGTTCGTGCGTGGTAGCTATCATCGCGGGTATCACCAGCGGTCTCAATGCCAAGCGGACTGCCCTCATTCACCTTATCTTCAACTGTTTTGGTGTAATCGTGTTCCTCATCATCGCCTCGGTGATGTTCTTTGTTTCCGGAGGAGGCCTAGACTTCGGTATTATCTTTGAACGCCTCTTCCCCGATGCACCGCAGTTGCAGATGGCGATGTTTCACACGATCTTCAATGTGGCAACCGTGATCATCATCTTGCCCTTGACCAATGCCTTGGTTCACCTCGTTTGTCGCCTTATTCCGGAACCGATATCGAACGAGTCACAGCAACAAAAACCGCATTTCTTCTTCGTCGATGAGAAGATGCTCCGCACACCTATCATTGCCGTTCGACAAGTCAAACTGGAGATTGAACATATGGCACAAATGGCCATGCAGAACTATGATAGGTCTCTGCATATGGTGACTACCTTCGATTTCTCACAAAGGGAGGATTTTGTGCTCACCGAAGCCAATCTGGACTTCCTCAATCACGAACTGATTCAGTATATCGTGCGTCTGAACGCCCTTCCTGTCTCGCAGGCGGACCACCAGTATCTGACCAATGCCATCCGTTCCGTCAGTGACTTGGAGCGCATCGGAGACTATGCGGAGAATATAACGGAATACGCTGACGTCCTGGTGAAGGCGAACGAACGCTTCTCTGAAGAAGCTATCGCCGAGATAGAACAAATGCGCGAACTCGTCTTCAACGTCTATCAGTTTACGATGAAAGCGTACATGAATACCGATAGACAGGCCTATTGGCAAGCGCACGACTATGAGGACAAAGTGGATGACCTGAACGATTTGATGGAGCAGCAACATATCCAACGTATGGCTGCCGGCAAGTGCTCTGCCGTCGTAGGCGCACAATATATAGAACTGGCATCTAATTCGGAACGTATCTCGGACCACCTCATCAATGTGGGCAAAACCATTGGTGGCCTCTATCCTCGTAAATGATAGACAAACATCATCATGCTTTGGTTGAAGATTATACGCCCCCAAACACTCTTTGCTTCCCTCTGCCCCGTCATCGTAGCACTGATGATGGTGCACGGTGCACAATGCTCAATGCACAGTGTGTGCGTGGGTATCTGCACGGCCTTGTGTGCCCTCAGTCTGCAAGTGCTCAGTAATCTCATCAACGACTATTACGATTTTATTCGCGGCACGGACCAAAAGGGCAGAGTAGGGTTCAAACGCGCTCTGGCGGAAGGACTGGTAACGGTGCAGCAGATGCGTTGGGCGTGTATCATCACCCTCATCATCAGCGTAGGACTGGGACTGTACCTCGTGCTGCAAGGCGGTTGGGTAATCCTCGGTATCGGTGTTACCGCCATCCTGTTTGCCTGGCTCTATACCGCCACCAATCACTCCCTTAGTTACCTCGGAATAGCGGATGTCTTTGTCTTCCTTTATTACGGCATCATCGCCGGCTTTGGAACGATGTGGCTGCAACATCCCGTTTGGGACCCCTCGCCGCTTTATACCCGAGTGATTGCCGCCACAGGGGTCAACGGACTAATATCCATGTGCGTACTCATCACGAATAACTTACGGGATATAGACAGTGACCGCCAAGCCGGTAAACGCACGTTTCCGGTCCGTTTCGGCAAGAGAGCCGGTGAGATAGGCATGCTCGTCATCGTGCTGCTTATGCCCGTGCTGGCGTGGTTCGGTTTTCATCATTGGCTACCGCTATGTATTGTCTTCCCCGCCTTGGCACTCTATATGAAACTCATTCGTGCGCAAGGGCGCGAATATAACCAATGCCTGCTCTATGCGGGTCTAACGAACGTATGGTACACGATACTGGTAATAATAACGGTTTTGCTATAGGTTCCCTCTTTGACCGCATCGCCGGGACCTACGATAGACTCAACCACCTGCTCTCGCTTAATATCGACCGCCGGTGGCGCCGCCGTGCGGTGCAATCCATCAATTCATTATTTCCGCAATCCCTCATTCTTGATGTGGCCATCGGCACGGCCGACCTGACGATAGAGATCTTGCGTCAAGGCAAAGCCGACCGCGTCATCGGACTCGATGTCAGTCAGCAGATGATGGCGATAGGGCAGCAGAAAGTGCAAAAAGCCGGCTATGCCGACAAAGTCCGCTTTGATTATGGCAGTGCCCTTGAGATGCCCTATCAGGACAACACGTTTGACGCGGTCACATGCGCCTACGGCGTGAGGAACTTTGCTAACCTGCAGCAAGGACTTAGGGAGATGTGCCGCGTACTCAAACCCGGGGGAGAGGTGGTCATCCTGGAGTTTTCGTATCCTACGAACCCACTCGTCAAAGCGTGCTATAATCTCTACTTTAATCATCTGCTCCCCCTCATTGGCAGAGCACTCAGTCACGATAAGACCGCCTACCGCTACCTCAATACCTCCGTACAAGGATTTCCTTACGGACAGGCTATGGTGAAACACATGAAACAAGCGGGATTTCAACACGTCACGTATCGCCCGCTTTCCTTTGGAATAACTACTATTTATCATGCATATACCTCTCTTTCAACAGACACTATACCGCTGGTACGAGGCGAATAAACGGATCCTACCTTGGCGCGAGACGCAAGACCCTTATAAGATCTGGCTCTCCGAGATTATCCTGCAACAGACCCGCGTAGCCCAAGGCCTCGACTACTACCTGCGCTTCATCGACCGCTTTCCTACGGTCCAAGACCTCGCCAACGCCGATGAGGACGAAGTCCTCCTGCTCTGGCAAGGACTCGGCTATTACTCCCGTGCCCGCAACCTTCATAAAGCAGCAAAGCAAATAGTCCTACAGCGAAGCGGTCTTTCAGCGAAGCGGTCCTACAGCGAAGCGGTCCTACAGCCGGAGGCGGTCTTCTCTTTCTGGCGCAGCCTCCCGGGCATCGGGGACTACACTGCCGGAGCGATAGCGTCGTTTGCCTATAACCTTCCGTATGTGGCGATGGACGGAAACGTATATCGCGTGTTGGCGCGCCTGTTTGATGACGATACGGTCTTCGATACCGAGCAGGGCAAGAAGCACTTCCACGCCTTGGACGAGAGCCTACTCGATACGGCTAATCCGCGCCTATTCAACTCCGCTATCATGGAGTTCGGTGCCCTCTATTGCACCCCGCAAAACCCCGACTGCGAACATTGTGACTTACGCCGGTTCTGCCTGGGCTATGCCCATCATACGGCGGAGGTCTTACCGCTGCGCAAAGTCAAGAAACCACTGCAGGATCGCTATTTGCACTATATTATATATATAGATAAGGAGTGCCATACCCTCATCCATCAACGTATGGAGAAGGATATCTGGCAACACCT
>CALCGR010000121.1 GCA_937901025.1 uncultured Bacteroidales bacterium | reverse complement strand
GAGAGTAAATATACGTTACGTAAGATGCTCAATTTCGCCATTGACGGTATCACCTCCTTCTCGGTACAGCCGCTACGGATGATCACGAGTTTAGGAACGCTGATGATGATTGCGGCCGTGATTGCGGGTATCTATGTGCTGGTATCCTACGTGACGGGACATGTCGTTCAAGGTTGGACCTCGTTGTTACTATCCATCTGGTTCATCGGCGGACTGCAGATGATGTCGATTGGGGTGATTGGCGAATATATAGGGAAGATGTATAAAGAGGTCAAACGCAGACCGAGGTATATAATAGAAAAGAATGTATGATGAATTGGCGCGATTCTAAACTGAGAGCGGTGTTGACGAACAAGTGGACCTTGTTCGGTGTGTTTGCGTTAGTGGGTCTGGCCGCGGCGCTGTTTAAGTTAGCGCCCGATAGGCACAATAACTTCCTTATTTTTTGCGGGGTGTGGGATCACCTCTTGCAACAAGTAAACTTATTCACCGCCTATCCCGACGAATACTTAGACACGAACCATTACGGTCCGTTCTTTGCGCTGGTGATCGCCCCCTTTGCGGTGCTACCTTTGTGGGCAGGTCTCATCCTATGGAACGTAGGTTTAGCCGCCCTACTCTATTGGGCAGATTGGACGTATAGCGGTCTTTCAGCCGAAGGCGGTCGTACAGCGCAGCGGTCGAACAGCGTAGCGGTCTTTCTTATATGGTTTACCGCGAACGAGCTCTACACGGCCCTCTGCATGCAGCAGTTTAATGTAGCGGTAGCGGCGATGGTGATGTTAGCCTTCGTGCTCGTAGAGAAAGAGAAGGACGAATGGGCAACGCTGCTCATTGTGATCGGAACGCTGGTAAAAATCTACCCGATTGTAGGGTTAGTGTTTTTTCTCTTTAGCAAGCATAAGTTACGGTTCGTGCTGACGGGATTAGGTTGGGTTGTCGTTTGTTTTGCGCTCCCGATGCTCTTTTCCTCGCCCGCGTACGTATGCGAAGAATATAAGGAGTGGTATCTCTCCCTCACAAGCAAAAATGATACGAACCTACTCTCGCTGATGCAGAACATCTCGCTACTCGGGATAATCCGTAAAATCGGTTTTGCGGTATCGGGAGGTCAAGCGTTCTGGCAGACGTATAGTGACCTATGGGTGATGGTGCCGGGGTGTGCGTTGTTTGTAGCGACCCTCTGTAGGGTCGGTCAGTGGCAGAACCTTAGGTATCGTCAGACGGTGCTGGGTTCGATGCTGATGATGATTTGTTTATTCTCCTCGGGTACGGAGTCGAGTGGATATATCGTGGCGTTGACAGGGGTAGTGATATGGTTTACCGCCGCCCCGTGGCAGCGCAGTAAATGGGATGTAGCGTTGATGGTGTTCTGTTTCTTATTGACATCCATGTCGCCTACGGATATCTTCCCACGCCAGGTGAGGGTGAATATGATTCAGCCCTATGCCCTAAAGGCCTTACCGGTAGCGATGATTTGGTTTAAACTCATATACGAACAATTAACGCGCAACTATGAAGATAGCTTACGACGCCAAGCGGTACTTTCATAACAAGAGAGGACTGGGTAATTACAGTCGGGATGTAGTGAGACTCATCCAAACCTACGCTCCGCAATGGGCGATTGAACTCGTAGATAAGACGGGTCTTGGGCGCACGTTTATGCGGGTACCCGAGTGCGACATCTACCACGGGTTGAGCGGGGAGTTACCCTTCGCGTGTCATCGCAAGTATAAGACGGTGGTGACGATGCACGATGCTATCTTCGTGAGGTATCCTGAGTTGTATAGCCCCACATATCGTTGGCTGTTTACGAAGAAAGTGAGCTATGCCTGTCGCGTAGCGGACCTGATCATCGCCATCTCGGAGCAGACGAAACGAGATTTGATTGAGTTCTTTCACGCAGATGAAAGTAAGATTCGGGTGGTCTATCAAGGGTGCAATAATCGTTTTCGCGAGCCGATAAGCGAGGAGCAGATAGCGGAGGTCAAGCAGCGCTATGCTTTACCCGACGAGTACCT